>CAIPWS010000148.1 GCA_903868845.1 uncultured bacterium | reverse complement strand
TCAAAAGAAGGAGGCAGGTATCTGTATAAAATCTGGCAAACCATCAAGTGGAAGAGTTATTTTTGCAAAGTCGTACTAAAGGCGTCAAAGTTCAAAAG
Source organism: uncultured bacterium (assembly GCA_903868845.1). Classification (GTDB taxonomy): domain Bacteria; phylum Patescibacteriota; class Minisyncoccia; order Phycocordibacterales; family PALSA-1337; genus C7867-002. The sequence continues at coordinate 5,102 of CAIPWS010000148.1, read as the reverse complement.
GTCAAGAAATGTATGTTTTGCTCTTTCTGTGTGGGATTGTGTGGCTTGGTGTGTAGCCAGATGTGCTATCTGAGCACATACGAAAATTAGGCCATCAGAAGGCTCAATTTTCATATGTTGGTAAATACTGTGTGTATTCGTGATTCGAATATTAGAGATGTAGCGAAAGAATCAACAATAAACAAGAATGGCTCAACCATGCGATTCTAGTTTATAGATGTGGACAAGGGTACACTTGTGCAAAGCTAAACATGCCTTTTGAAGCGACACCCTCGTACCCTTGTTCTTCGACCACTCACTCGCGCACTTACGTGAAAGCCTACATGACGCCAGGACAGTCGGCACCAACATGTCTCCCTAAGCTCCTCTGACAAAGTGACCATAAAGCGGTCACTTTTAAAAAGACATGTAAATGCATGCCTTCTACCTCCGGCTATTGGTGACTCCATAAATGGAAAAACCCGTCGAACGACCGGCTATTTTCCGGAACGTCTCGACAGGTTTGTACTCACAATTGATTGACTTGCTGAATTTTTGGCAACGAACCGATGAGCCGGCATGACCAGATGACAACGTCTCGACTGTGCCACGTGATGTACCCAAGGACCAAGATTCCAATAAGGAAAATGATCGCAACCTCCGGATGCATAATTACGCTGTGTCCATTGAATAAGCTTGGGATGCCGATGACGATCATTATCAAAGCCACAAGATCGATCATCGTGGTTGCCATGCCGACCCATCCGAAAATGATCGATACGACAATCACTGCTACATATCCACAGATCACAAGAACGGCAGTTTTTACTGGATCCATAACGCTCCTTTGGCATATTTCAGCCGTTAAATTAAAATTTGGTCTGGCGAAACATTAGCACGATTTTAAGCTATATGTCAAACCAAAAATGCTGTAAATTTCTTGTGCCTCATGCCTATTTTATGCTAAGGTTGAGCCATGAAAAGAGATAAACTATTGGACATAAAAGGCCACAAAGAACGCTTTTTCAATAAATTCTCAAACGATATCGGTATAGATCTCGGAACCGCAAATACCCTTGTGTACGTTCGTGGAAAAGGGATTGTTGTAAATGAGCCATCTGTCGTCGCGGTAAACCAGAAGACAGGACAGGTTGTTGCTGTCGGAAAAGAAGCAAAAGAAATGCTTGGCAGAACACCAACTCATATAACTGCAGTTCGACCACTTGTCGACGGTGTTATTTCGGATTTCGAAATTACAGAAGAGATGCTTTCATATCTTATGCGCAGAGCAGGCGAGTTTATGCCAAAAAAGTTTCTTGGACCACGTGTTGTGGTTGGAGTTCCTTCTGGTGTGACAAACGTCGAAGTTCGCGCCGTGCGAGATGCTACGAAAAATGCCGGAGCACGCGAAGTTTATATCGTTGAACAGCCAATGGCTGGTGCTATCGGTATTCGTCTTCCGGTTCACGATCCAGTTGGTTCAATGGTTATAGATATCGGCGGAGGCACAACTGACATTGCTATCATTTCTCTTGGAGGTATAGTCCGCTCAAAAAATATAAAGATTGCTGGAGACAAACTAAATACTGATATCATTTCTTACATTAGAAATGAATTCAAAATTTTGATAGGTGAAAGTACTGCAGAGCAAGTGAAGATAACGGTAGGGGCAGTTGTCGCCGGTGAACCACTTGAAACAACTATTCGTGGACGAGATCTTATAACTGGTCTGCCACGCGAAGTTATCATCACTGATTCTGATATTCGAGAAGCTATGAGTCAGTCTATTGAGACATTGCTCGAAGCTTCGAGAGAAGTCTTGGAGACCACACCTCCAGAAATACTTTCAGACGTTATGCGTCGTGGTCTATATCTGGTCGGTGGCGGAGCCCTCATAAAAGGTCTAGACATTCTTCTTGCTGAGACATTAAGGTTGCCAGTATACGTTGCAGAAGATCCTCTCACAGCTATAGCTCGTGGAGCGGGTATCATACTCGAAGACATCGAGCGCTATCGTTCAGTTCTAATAGAAAGCGAAGATGAATTACCATCAAACTCATAATCGTCATGCATTTTCCAGAAACCGCGGCCTGTGGGGCAGTGTGACATTTTTGGTTGCAGTTGTGGTCGTGATACAGCTCATAGCTCCACATTTTTTACCAGCTATATTTACAACTATTGTTCGACCATTTTGGAGGATGGAATTTTCAGTAAATAGCGGATCACTTCGCTCACCAGATTATTTGTTAAATCAAAATGAAGCATTGAAGAGGCAAGTCGCAGAACTTTCTGTTCGCCTCCAGACTTCATCATCGGTTATGTCTGAAAATGATGAGCTCAAAGCTTTGCTTAGAAGACCTGCCACACCTACGGCTGCAATTATTTCAACCTCCTCCTCACTTTCCACTTTGAACTTTCAACCTTCCACTTCTTCACTTTCAACTTTTAACTTTTCACTTTCAACTTCCTCTTATACTTTAGCCGCCGTTCTTCGCCGTCCACCTATAGCTCCTTACGATGAACTCGTAATAGATCTCGGTGATAGCAATGGTCTTTCCGTAGGTAACCTTGTTTATGGCGAAGGAAATGTTCTTCTTGGCCGTGTTTCAGATACACTAGGTCAAACATCCAAAGTTCTCCTATTTTCATCACCTGGGATGACTTATGATGTCATGATTACAGATGCAAATACTCACAAAAATATTCCAGCAGTCGCACACGGTCTTGGCGGAGGACAATTTTCTGTACAAGTACCTCGCGATGTAGTTTCGAATGTTGGTGACATTGTCATTGTTCCATCTATCAACAATAAGACCATCGGCATAGTCGGAGGAGTCATAACTGATCCAGCTCAACCATTTGAATCCATACTTTTCACTTCACTAGTAAATATCTATGATCTAAAATGGGTGATGGTTGATATCAAACCAGCTGTAGCAAATCCACCACCTCCAGTCGTAACTACTTCTACGAAAAATGCAAAAAAATAATGTCATAAGGATAATTATTGATATCGTACTATTTGCATCGGTCGTAAACGGCTGGTGGCCTCTTATATTTATTTTCGGAGTTGCTGGCATCTGGTACTTCGCAAATTTTCCTGAGGCTATCATCGCAGGTGTTGCTTACGATGCACTGTTTGGCATGTCCTCTGGCATGGGTATACGAGGTTGGCTCGGTACAATAATATCTATTGTGTTATATACTATTATCCTACTAATAAAGAAAATAGTACGTAGATGACCCCATTTTCTATAAGAAGAAAAAAGAAATATACAGAGATAGATCCAGATCAGGTCTTGATAGACTCGAGCAATCTTCCTGGTTTCAATACTAGTCAGTTCGAAGGTCGACTAGAGAGACCAATTTCTAGAGCTGTATTATATGGTATCGGCGCTGTAGGAGCTTTGCTCATGATCGTTTTTTTGGCTAGAACTGCTTCTATGCAGATCTATGAGGGTGATTCATATCGCACAAGAAGTGAAAATAATCTATTAAGACCAATACCTATATTTGCTGGACGCGGTGTTATATATGATAGAAATGGGGTTCTGCTTGCATGGAATGCACCAGCAGGTACAGCCACTACTTCTTCATCGACTTCAGATTCTATATTGAGCGAAGAACCTGTCGCTAGGCGTGAATATGCAACTACGACTGGACTGGCACATGTTCTTGGCTATGTGCAGTATCCATCCAAAGATAATAATGGCTTTTATTATCAAGAAGATTTCCAAGGAGTAGACGGAGTCGAGAAATATTACAATGAACTTCTAAGTGGAGTAAATGGATCCCGTCTAGTCGAAGTAGATGCTCGTGGAAAAGTAACTTCAGAAAATGTAGTGCGACCAGCTAACCAAGGTGACAATCTAAATCTTTCTATAGATAGTCGAGTTGAGTCGGCTTTGTATAAAAATATAAGTGATATTGCAAATAGAGTCGGCTTTCAAGGTGGTGCCGGAGTGATCATGGATGTGGATACTGGGGAAGTATTGGCGATGGCGAGTTATCCAGAATATAGTCCTCAGGTCATGTCCGATAAAACAGATAAAGCAAGTATAAATACTTTTTTGAATGATAAGGCCGGTAGACCATTCCTAGACAGAGTTATAGGTGGTCTGTATACGCCAGGTTCTATCGTGAAGCCTTATATGGCCATGGGAGCACTTACAGAAAATATTATAGATCCAACGACTGTTATCGTGACGAAAGGTTCTATTTCTATTCCAAATCCATATGACCCAACTTTGTCTACAGTTTTTCGTGACTGGAAAAATCTTGGACCACTCGACATAAGACATGCAATAGCTATGTCGTCAGACGTATTTTTCTATACAGTTGGTGGAGGTTACAAAGATCAGAAAGGTCTTGGAATAGCAAATATAGATAAATATTTACGCTTGTTTGGTTTCGGTTCTGATATACCGACATCATTCTTCAGTGGAATGAGCGGTACGATACCGACTCCTGAGTGGAAAAAGAAAACATTCAATGAAGATTGGTTTATAGGTGATACGTATCATACAGCCATAGGACAATACGGTGCACAGGTGACACCTATACAAGTTGTGAGAGGAATAGCTTCTATAGCAAACAAAGGTACTTTGCTTGTGCCAACTATCATAAAAGGTGGTGAGGCGGCTGCGACAGGTGATGTGGTAGTGACAGGGAATGGCGATGCGTCGATGCAACGGACAGTTGACCGAGTTATTGATTTGCCACAGAAGAACTTTCAAATAGTACACGAAGGTATGCGTTTGGGTGTGTTGCAAGGTACGAGTGTGGCGCTAAATGTTCCATATGTGAATGTGGCAGGAAAATCTGGTACTGCCGAACTTGGAGTTAGCAAAGTTAGAGTCAACTCTTGGATAACTGGATTTTGGCCATATGAGAACCCACATTATGCCTTTGCTGTGATGCTTGAAAGTGGCTCCGTACACAACCTTATAGGTGCTGCAGCGGCTATGAGGCAGCAGCTAGATTGGATGCATATATACACACCTGAGTATTTTAAGTAGTATGACTAACCTCACATACATATTGCACTCATTAATTAAATGGGCGCAAAATGAAAATTCATTGCAAATACACAGGGATTAAGGGCTTTTTGACTGTATACGATC
>CAIPWS010000147.1 GCA_903868845.1 uncultured bacterium | reverse complement strand
CTTGCAGCCTCAATCTTATATCTAAAATCAGTTTCAGGGAGTTCATTTCCAGCCTGATCCTTATAAATTTTCTTTTCGGGTTTATTAATTTTTTCTTCCTTACCTTCATCTTTCTTTTTACTATTAAGCATTTCCCAAGCTTCTTCTGGTTTTAGTTTACCAATATTTTCTCTACTCACACCTCTATCAACAAGCTGCTGCTTCATATCGCGCGTGATTATAACTGGAATAGTTACATTCTCATTTTTAGCCGGAGCTTCTAACTTTTTTTCTGGCTTTGGATTTGTCTCTGCATTTATGACTGTCTCCGATGAATCTCCCTCTGGCGCAACGGCGGCTTGACCTAATACGCTTTTTGCAGCTGTGCCTTTCGTTCTTCTCTCAGCTTTTTCTTTTTTCTTTCTACCTTTGCCTTTTTCACTCTCGTCCTCAGCTGCTGCAACCGGGACAACTCTATTCAATGCATCCAATGCACCGCCACTTATTTGAAACTTTCCGAGGGTTGCAGAATCAGCTACAACCACCGTGCTACCTGCTCTAGTCTCAACATTTTCGCCACTGTTTTTTCCGCTTTTCAAGCCATCTGCGGCAGCAACAAGCTCTGCAACATCATTACTGGGTAAAAATATCTTATTATCTAAAGAACCAGCACCACCTTCCGCCACAGTAGTAGCTTTCGGAATCTCTGCCATGGTTTCTGCAGCACCTGTGGTCGTGACCTGCGTAAGCTCGGCTAACTTCTGGTCAACTGGTTTTCCGCCTGGCTGGAGATTCAATTCTGGTCCTGGTGCTGGTTGTTCTAGAGACATAGTATTAGTAATTATTAATGATAAATTCTATGGACAAATTTTACCATGCAAACGTTTTCAAGTAAAACCACTAATCAACACGAAATCCCCTGTTTATTCTTGATAATTATGAGTCGTGTTATATAATACCAACCAATGAAAATCCTACTCGTAGAAGACGACAAAAGCATCGCACAACTAGTGCGCGATAGCTTGTCTTCAGACGCGTACACAGTCGAAGTTGCCGAGGATGGCAACGAGGGTGGTTTCCTAGCAAGAAGTTATGATTTTGACTTTATCATTCTAGACAACTCTTTACCCAAAAAAAGCGGCTTAACTCTTTGCAAGGAGATTCGCGCAAGTGGCAAATCTGTCCCTATTATCTTTCTCTCAGTGAACAATGACGTCGACACCAAGGTAGCAGCACTCGAAAGTGGGGCTGATGACTACATGACCAAACCATTTTCAATGGCAGAACTCAAGGCAAGGATAAAAGCACTGTCACGCAGACCGAAGGAAATGAAATCCCAAGACATTTTACGTGTCGCAGACTTACTCATAGACACCAGTAAGCAAATTGTCCTTCGTGGAGGTGAGGAAGTCGTCCTCACTCGCAAGGAATTTAGAGTTTTGGAATATCTGCTCAGAAATATAGGCACCGTTCTTTCACGCAGCACTATCATGGAACATGTCTGGACTGCAGATAGTGATCCTTTTTCTAACACCGTAGAAGCTCATATACGCAATCTACGTAAGAAGATAAATATCGGCAACAAAATGGACCTCATAAAAAATGTCCCAGGGCGTGGCTATATCATAGACAACTTCTGAAGAATTCTTGAGAACTTCTTGAACAAAATTTGATAACTTTTTGAGCGAAATTTGAGAACTTTTTCATTAAAATTTTATCGTGCAAGCGTAAACTGATATCGGTTACATGTCGATGTAACCCTTATAAAATAGTCTGATGCGTGCATCATCTTCCTTAGCCAGGTAAATTCAACTCTTATCTGTAGTGTGCAGTCTAACAATTTAATATATCCCATAACCAAGGTGGGCCATGGGGTGCAAATAGAAAATAGCGTGCATAGGCAAGTGTGCGCTATTTTCTAAGCCCAAAATTATTTCTTACTTTGCGCCTTCTTGTGTTCGTCTTGAGCGTCGCGTGCAGCTTTCCTGTATGCGCAATAGTCACATGCCTTCGCAGGTTTGGGGGTCGTGTTCGACATGAGACAATCTTTTATATCTGTAAGTGCCTTATCCACCCAAGCTGAGTCGCCTGTATATGGTATGAGGTCAATATCAAATTCCAGCCTTGCGTCGAAGGACTCACGATCCAACTTTCCATTGCAGTAGACGAAATATCCGGTGTCTGAGACCTTGAATCCATTTTTACGGAAAAGCCATTGATACACTTCCATCTGCCTCTTATACCCTATCTGCCATTCCTTATCTAGAGAAACTTTTTCTTCTTTACTTGTCGCCTTATAGTCAACAATGATCACTTCACCTTCTTTATTTATCCAGACATCGTCTATAGCTCCAGTAACTAGAAGATTCGTGGCTTCATGCAAAAATGTAATACCTTTGAAATTACTCCTCCAAATATCCATATTTTCATGTTCATAAGGTATAACTTCTCTAAGACCATATGCTTGCATAAGTGGGTGAGGACGTCCTTTTGCACGGTGCAAGTCGAACTCTTTCTTGAGGAGAGCATCAACAGCTGAGTTCAAAGCAAAAGGAAAACCAGGTGGTCTTGCGACTCCGAGTCTACAATCTAGATAGAAACATAGAGGACAATTCAAAAACAAATCGATCTTTGATCGGCTAACCTTGAAAGATTCTTTCGACTTTGGATCGAAGAGCCTACTTGTTCTTCTGGAATTGTAATAATCTGACATAACTAGTTTGTGGTACTTGTGGCTACTGTGACTTTATTCATAACAACCTTAGTCAATGGTTTGTCACCAGAATCACGAGGAGTACTTGCTATAGCATCGACAATATCCAAACCTGATATGACCTTACCGAATATTGTGTAGTTGTGAGGAAGCTGATTGTCCTTCTGCATGATGAAGAATTGGCTACCATTTGTATTTGGTCCAGAATTTGCCATAGCTACTACACCACGAAGATATCCAGCCTTAGCTGAAGGAGTGTTTGGATCTAGCTCATCTGCGAACTTATAACCAGGGCCGCCTGTTCCAGTGCCTGTTGGGTCACCACCTTGTATCATGAAGCCCTCTATGACTCTATGGAATATAAGCCCGTTATAAAATCCTTTGTTGGCCAAAGTGATAAAATTCTCAACTGTCTTTGGTGCGTCCGTATCGTAAGTCTGCAAAACTATGTTGCCCTTGCTAGTTTGTATTGTGACTGTATGCATTGATTTTGAAATTAATGATGAAGGTAATGATGAAGGCGAAGGCGACGAAGTGGCTGATGATGAGGCCGAGCCTTCCTTTGATAATGAAACCATGGTCTTGCGATCTGTGAAATACCACGCGACAGCTATAACCACAACTGCGATTATAACTAAGATAATTTGTTTCGTCGTAGACATTTATAAAAAATAATTATTAATAAGTTTAAAGATTATACAATTCTTTGGCTTTCGCCACAATAAGTTTCTTCGCTTCTTCAAGTGAGGCATTTATGATTGCGCCAGCTGCCGCTTTGTGTCCGCCACCACCAAAAAAAGATGAAATTGGTCCTACTGGATAATTTTCCACATCATTTGTTCTAAAGCTGCACTTGATCTTATTTGGCTCCAATTCTATAAGAGATGCTACGATCTTCCATTGATCTACGACCTTCATCATACTTGAAATTATACTTGTACTCACACTTGTTTCAGCAATTTTCTTTGTGACGAGATCCGCATTTGAAACAGTCGAAATGGCAAGGCTATTATTTAGAAAAACCTCTATTGACCCAAGAGCCAGGCCATACAATGTGAGTTTGTCTGGAGATTCTGAGTTTTCCATCTTTTGAATCAATAATGAAAAGTCAGGGCATTTACTTACAAGATCAGTCATAATCTCATAAGTCTTTATTGTTGTTCCGGAGTATTTCAAGCCACCAGTATCTGTGTAAATACCGACGAAAATATTTGCTGCCATTTCACTACTTATATTCATTCCCCATTCTTTGGCCAATAAATATATAACCTGCGCGGTTGCTGGTGATTCGGGAACTATCAGGTTCATGTCGGCAAATCCAGTATTTGATGGATGATGGTCTATTACAATAGATTTTATAGGCAATGGGAATACAACGGGTTTGACTCTCGAAACTTGACTAACAGCGGCGATATCTGCTGCTATATACAGATCATAATCCTTCAAATCGACTTCTCCAAAATTCTTCATGACTATATCTTTCGCACCAGGAAAATGCATGAAGCCTTGCGGAATCTCTGAATCACCTTTTATGACTGTGGCCTTGATACCAAGACTCTCTATTGCGAACTTCATAGCCAATGCAGAACCAACGCAATCTGGATCTGGAGAAGGGTGACAGCTCAATAAGACAGATTTAGCTTTCTTGATCTCAGCCAAGATGATAGGTGCCATCTCAACTAGATTTGTGCTTTTCATACATATACTATTGCACAATAATGCCTATTTATCCAACTGGTCTAAATCTAGACAGACTGAGTTCAAACAATATCTATTTTTGGTAGGAGTTGGGCCATCATTGAATAGATGACCAAGATGTGAGCCGCATTTGGAGCAAATTATCTCTGTGCGAGTCATACCCATACTATTGTCTTCTATTGTTTTGACGGCTCCCGGCAAGGCCTGATCAAAACTCGGCCAGCCTGTTCCAGAATCAAACTTTGCTTTTGAAGAAAAGAGTGGTTGACCACAAACTTTACAAGTGTAAACGCCACTTCTTTCATCGTGCAATAATTTTCCTGAGAATGGTGCCTCGGTTCCCTTTTCTCTCAAAACTTCGTACTCATCCTTAGTTAAGGTCAGCTTTTCAAAACGTTTCTGCAACTTCTCCAATTTTGGTTCGATGATCAACTGACAATATCCGTCACTCTTGTGATTGTCATAATAATTCTGATGATAATCTTCGGCTTTATAAAATTCCGTTGCTTGGCGTACATCGGTGATAACTGGTTTGTCATAAGCTTTTTTAGTGTTCATTTCGGCTATAAGCGACTCGGCCACAGCTTTTTGAGTATCATCGACATAAAATATAGATGACTGATACTGTGTGCCAATATCATTTCCTTGACGGTTACGTGTGGTTGGATCGTGTGTGTAGAAAAATACCGCAAGCAAATCTTCAAGAGAAATAATCTTTGGATTGTAATCAACTTTTGTTATTTCCACGTGACCAGTTTTTCCAGAACAGACTTGTTCATAAGTAGGATTTTTGACAGACCCACCCATATATCCCGGTGTCACTGAGATTACACCTTTCAGAGAAAGAAAAATTGCTTCTGTACACCAGAAACATCCTCCACCGAAATATATAGTATTCATGGCTACATTATAACACCGCACATAGATCTATATATGCAGAAACGGCGCCCCACCTCCATGGGACGCCGTCGTTTCAAACACTTTGATTACATTCCTTCGCGAACAAGGATCTCACCCATTTGAAGCAAGATCTCGGTCTTGTTCGCTCCTGGACGATGAAGTTCGTTTCTCCGCTGCATGAGGACGAGAGGAACACCAACTCCACTTAAGCGAGACAGGACATCCGACTCGTGAGGCTCGTTACGCATATTATTCACGACGTAACCCGTGACTCGCCCCCCAAACTTCTCAATGATCCTGCGGACCTCGAATGTCTGGTCGACAGGACTTGCTTCTGGCGTGCAAACGATGAAGTACTTTGAGGCCTTCAGTCTTTTCACAGTGCGCTGAATCTGCACGCAATGCTGGTCAGCATGTCTGATATATTCACCCTTCAGATACGCACGAATTTCTGGCCACTTAACTCCGATGAGAGCCAACTCGGCACGTCCTTTGTTTTGCAAGTTCAAAAGACTATGAACGGTTGATTCAGCATTCGTAAGCAGTCTTTCGAGACCAGCCGTAGGCTCCACGTCGATGATGACATGCGTATACTTTTCCTTCTCCAGCTGAGCCAACACATCGACTAGGATGGCGAATTTCTGCATAGTTATCACATCTGTCAGTACACCGAAAAACTCACACACCATGTCTGACAAAGGAAGAATTCCCAGACTTCCTGGAAACTGTTGCAGATACTGATCAATCGTGAATCCCCGACGCTTTGCTTCCTTAATCGGGACAAAACTTGTATTCTCCACAACGACTATGGACATGTTGTGGTCTGTCTTATTGATTATGTTTGGGACCAGTTTACTCGAAAGTCCGAGTGTATTGGCAACACTGTGGCCGCCATCGTAGTCAACAACAGCGACCTTCTTATTCCTCTGACTCGAAAGATAAAGCGCCAACGCCACCGTACTGCTCGTCTTACCAACACCGCCTTTACCGCAAAACATACTTGTGATCATGATATGACCTTTCGTTTACCAGTTCATGTTTATGTTAATGGAAAATCCTCATTTATCCATTTGCCATATTACTCAAATACGCCAAAAATACAAGCAAATCCAAAATGTTGTATGATATACCAAATGCATAAACATACCGACGAAGAATTGGTCGAATTGACCAAGGATGGCGATAATCAGGCATTCAACATACTGACAGAAAGACATGTAGACCACATATACAACTTCGTACGTCAATATGCCAACCCGAAAGAAGATGCCGATGACATCACTCAAGATGCCTTCTTGAAGGCGTGGAAACATATCAAGAGTTTCAAAAAAGGAAAAAAGTTTACGACTTGGCTTTTTACTATTGCCAGGAATTCTGCACTCGACCACATAAAAAAGCGTCGAGCATTTTCATTTTCTCAAATGGATAGTTTCAGCGGCGGAGACTTAGACAATACTGGAGATGTCTCATTTACTGACACCCTCAAGGATCCCGAGCCTCTTTCTCCAGAAATATTTGAAAGAAAAGAGCTAGCCATAGAACTGACGAAGGCTATGGAAACATTACCAGAAGACTGGAGGGCTGTACTTGTGATGCATTATACCGACGATATGACCTTCGAAGAGATCGCCACTGTCATTTCTAGGCCAATGAACACCGTCAAAAGCTGGCACCATAGAGCCATACGAAAGATTCGAGATATCCTTATATTGCACCATAATGACTTATAATTCGTATAAATATCACAAAATGAAGACAGACAACTACAAGGCATTGTTCTCACAAATACCAAGCCAAAAGGCTCCCCTTTTTGTCATTTCTGGCATAGAAAGCAAAATTAATAGAGCCCAAAGACAAAGGAATCTTGTTCGAGGCACAAGTTATGCCATAGTTGCTTGTCTAGCCATCGCTGCATGTATACCAGCCATAAAGTCCATGGTTGACTCTATGATTGGCTCTGGTTTCACTTCTTATATCTCCATGATCCTTACAGATGGTTCAAACATCCTAGGTTCATGGAAAGAGCTTGGTATGGTACTTGTCGAATCAATACCGCTTTTGAGCGTGACTGCGGTCTTGGCACTTGTCATAGGTTCACTGTACTCGGTAAGTAGAAGTTGGACTTATATGAGAAATGCTAAACACG
>CAIPWS010000146.1 GCA_903868845.1 uncultured bacterium | reverse complement strand
GGCAATGGTCAGAACCCATCACTTCATCAAGTATTTTAGCTTTTGTCACTTTTTCAAGTATGCCTTTTTTGGCAATAAAGTAGTCTATTCTCCATCCAACATTGCGATCTCTAGCAAAAGTTTTCATATCCCAGTAGGTATACTTACCGACTTCACCTGGATGAAAATATCGAAATACATCTGTGTAACCAGCAACGACAACTTTATCCATCCAAGCACGCTCAATCGGTAAGAAACCTGTGTTGTCGACATTCTCTTTTGGACGAGCAAGATCGATCTCTGTGTGGGCAGTATTAACATCTCCACAAAAGATTATTTCATAACCTTTCTTTTTTAATTTATTTATATATTTCAAAAACTCATCATAGTATCTAAGCTTAAAGGACAAACGCTCTGGTCCACCTCCGCCGTTAGGGAAGTAGTTATTCAAAAGGACAAGTTTACCCTTTGACGGACCGAATTTATCGTAAAAGAGTGCCAGAAAGCGACCTTCTTGATCATATTCAGATATTCCCATACCATATTCAACTTTTTCTGGCTTTACTTTGGAATATACAGCCACGCCACTATAACCCTTGCGGCCCTTCGAATGATCGAAGTATGAATGATACCCAGCAGGGTTTCTCACACCCTCCTCTAGCTGGTCAGGATGGGCTTTTGTCTCTTGGATGCAGTAAATATCAGGGGACTCATTTATAAACCAATCAAAACATCCTTTTTTTACGTTTGCACGAATGCCGTTCACGTTCCAAGAAATTATTTTCATGAGGAAATGATAACATATCGCGCGTATTTTGCCGCTTCCTACTTCCTTTCTTTATTGTGAAACTTTTTATGAATATTTTTCAGTTCACTGTCCGTCACGTGAGTATAAATCTGTGTTGTACCTATATTTGCGTGGCCAAGAAGCATTTGAACCGAGCGAAGATCAGCTCCATTGCGGAGAAGGTCTGTGGCGAAGATATGGCGAATGACGTGAGGAGTAACTTTTTTTGAAATGCCTGCGTTCACAGCATATTGTTTTACGATACGCTCGACGGAGCGAGAGGTTAGGCGCATGGAGTCGCGCCCAACTGCGAGTTTTGCCAAACCTTTTCCACCAGATTTATTTTCATCCTTACTGGTGCCAAGTATTTGCACGAACAAAGCGTCGTCCATGTCATCTCGCTTATCTAGATAGGTTTTGAGCCATTTTTTCGACTCTTCAGATATGAAAACAACACGCACTTTCTCACCTTTTCCTCTTACAGAAAGCTCATCAAGTTTCAGATTTATCTCGCGGGGAAGGGCACAGAGCTCGGAGACACGTAGGCCTGTCGAGAAAAGAAGCTCCATCATAGTGCGATCACGCAAACCACGCAGAGTGTTTGTATCTGGAGCATCGAGTAGGCGCTCGAGTTCATCGGCGGTTATGAGATCAAGAGAGCGTTCTGGTATTTTGGCGAGCTCGATACGATCTGGTGACATGGACTTCACATCCATACGTGCCATGTATTTGAGAAATGCGCGCAAAGCAATCATATAGTAATTTTGGGTCTTCTTTTTCAATGTTGTCTGAGCCAAACCTTTTTCACGACGTGTTTCTTGACGATTTAGCCACAAGCGAAATTCGCGAACCATGCTGTCGTTCACGTCTGCTGGATTTTTTACCTTCGTGTGCTCAATAAAGCGACTCAAGTAACGATCATAATTCTCAACAGTCTTCAAGCTGCGACCTTTTTCTATTTCGATGTACTCGAGAAACTGTTGTTTTAGATCGTTGATGGGGGATTTGGTGGTAGAGATATTGTGCGACATGCCTACAGTTTAACAGTTGAGTATTCTATTTACTAGACTTGGAAAATGCGCCGTCTCTCAATACACGAATCTCCATACTTCCAGCACTATTTATGTTTCCTTTGGCTCCAAATGTGATATTTCCATTTGCACCCGGATATTTGTCTAGTTGGCTTATGTAATTTTGGGAGCACTGCACATCATCACCACATTTTCTCATTCCGCTTGCAAGAATCTTGACCGCGTCATATCCAGAACCCAAATAAACAGGGGACATGATAGATGCTGTCGGATCCTTAGTTTGATACATCTTTAAAAATGCTTGAGACGAAGTAGAATCTGTTGCTGAAGGGTTTGAATAATAGACAACCAATCCAGTTCCAACGTTCGCTTTTGCGATATCAGGAGTCTGTATTGATGGTAGAGAAATAATTGTTTTCTCCAGCCCAAGTTCTTTGACCTGTTTCATAAAGACTACATAATCCGTACTAAATCCCGACAAGAAAACAGTATCACTATCATCACTCATGATTTTCGTTATTTCTGATCGCATGTCGCTTGTTCCTTTTGTGAATGACTCTACATGTGGATTATTTATGCCACGATCCATCATATTAGCTTTGAATGCAGCTTCAGTTTCATTACCAAGCTCATCTACAACTTTAAGAAGTGAAACTTTCTTGGTTCCCAAATGGCCAAATGCGTAGTCGATCACATTATTTGTAACCAGACTAACAGACGGTAATACATTAAACGTCTTCGCTGTTGTGTTTTGATTGTAAGTAACAGCAAGTCCTGTGGTAATAAGTACAGAATTATCATTTTCAGCTGTCTTCAGCACTGGTAGACGAGATGCGGCACAAAGTGGCCCTGCAAAATAATTTACTTTTTCTACATCGTGCAATTTCCTGTAGGCGCCGACCCCAAATTTACCATCACACTTATCATCCTCTATCACCAATTCCAAAGTTACACCATTTATTCCGCCTGACGCATTGATTTCACTCTGAGCAGCCATGACACCTTTTTTCATCCATTCACCAAGACTGGCACTTGGACCTGTAAGGGGCATGATTACACCTACTTTTGCTGTCTTGGTAGTCTTGTTGGCTGCAAAATAGACTGAAACTAGCGTAAAGGTAACAACGACCAAAATTAACCAAAATATTTTATTATTGTTTTTCATTTACGGTTTATTTTAACTAATAATAACCTAATCTTTTCAGAATTATGTCAAACTGTCAATAAAACCTCTTGTCAATCTGACAATAGTGAATTATAATGCCCATATTAGCCCTATTATTGTAATCCCATGATTGACACACTTATAGAACTTGGCTTCTCAAGAAACGATGCTATCGTTTATAGCGCCCTGGTTGAGGCTGGCCCATGCTTCGTCGCTCCTCTGGTTCGTATCACAAAAAAGCACCGTCAGGTGGTCTACAATGCCCTAACTTCACTGATTGAACGACATGTTGTGACTGTCGCTGAAAAGAATGGTAAGAATTTTTATTCTGTAGCCGATTCTCAACGACTTTTGGCCGACATCAAACAAAAGGAGGTTTTGGCCACTTCCGTCGTAAAACTAATTGAGCAAAAGAAAAAGCATGCTGAAGAACAGGTTGAGGTGTTTGCTGGCTCATCGAGTCATGAGCAAGGGGCTGCTGATTTTCGTAGACGCGCTCGTGAAGCCAAGGAATACATGGTTATAAGAGGGGAGACAAAGGGTTGGTTCGAGGACTTCCGACCATTTTATCCTGAACACATCGATGAACTTCGATCTATGCGTCGAGAAGGAACTGGCATATCAATGATCTTTTTCGAATATGAACGCGATATCGCCCTGAAGTTTATGGGTGAATATTTGGGTGATCCATATATATGTAAAATTGCCCCAGACGAATATAAACTACCCCATACTGCATGGATAGCGGGGGATCATATATATTTCGTCACTCCAGCAATAGATCCTTTGGTAATACACATAAAAAGTAAGCCATTGGCCACACAATATAAGGAATTTTTCTGGAAAGTCTGGAAAAAGGGAGAGATTTTGAAAAAACGCACAAAATAGTTAAGTACTTGACAATAACTTTAAAGGGTGCTAGGGTATTCCATAAATGAACAAAGTCGAGTGGTTATATGCAGTCAAGCGTCCCTAACGGCAGCGTAACAGCACCATCACGGACAATATAACCAAACGACAACCGGCCTAAAGGAGGGCCAAACGCAATGCAGCGCAACACATCGACAAGTCCGCCCCGCAGCAGCCAAATGACGATCATGATTAATAATTACGGTGACACCGCGATCTTCATCAACTGCACGACCGGCGGCACCCAGCACGGGCAGCAGTAGCCCGGCGCGACGGCCGTTGATTGTCCTATATCACAATTCCGTGATATAGAAAATGGAGGAAACTTCTTTGACGAAGCCCTTTACCTAGTGACTCTCTCGTGGTACCGATCCCCTGAGAGAAAAAGCCCCCGTGAGTTGATTTCTTAGGGTCCGAATCCCAAAAGTCTCAGCTCCGGGGGTTTTTCTGTGCTTCATTTTCACCCAAACACATGGAACCTTGCGTCAAAACCCCATTCGTGCTACTATATGCCCACAATGTTAACAACACGACAAAAGACGAAAGTTATCAAGGAAACAGCTATTCATGCTAAGGACACTGGTTCTCC
>CAIPWS010000145.1 GCA_903868845.1 uncultured bacterium | reverse complement strand
GGCAGAAGTCAGGATGATAGAATACGTGGTAATGTTTCAAGTGTTGTGACTGTACTACTTAGGTAATTGATTAATTCATGAAAACCATTAAATATAATCAAGGCGTGTCAACTTGGATTGCTATTGTCATATTTGCTTTCGTGGTTATTGTCGGATGTGTAATATATATTTATTTTAGCAAGTTTCATTCTTCTCAAAACCCGATTTCTACAGCAGTTACTGCAGTAGTTCCAGAAAATTCTTGCGATTATCTTACCGTAAGCGACTTGGAGTCTGTTGGAACACTGATGCATCAAGGATCAGTTCAGCCGAGTAGTGCGATGTGTCTGTATTTCTTTGGAACAGGTATGAGTCAGGCCCCGGCTGGAGCTTTGCAAATAATCACAACGAATGCACCAGATATGGAAACTCAAGGTAACTATCAACAAGCGTTGAAGATTGGTGCCAAACCTATACAAGGAATTGGTGATTTTGCTGCAGAAAAAGAACTTGGAACTCCAGGACATGTTTCAGTAGTTATATATTTTTTCAAAAAAGGAACAATAGGGGCACTATCTCTTGATGTCCAAAAAGATCAGGCAACAGCAGAAGTTTCTACTTTGGCAAAAAATCTTACTAAATTAATTGTCAATAAAATATAGCTAGAAACATGAAAAAAATAAAATTTCTATCAATTACTGCAATAATATTAAGTTATGCAACAATTGCTTACGCTCGTCTCGGTAATGGTCAAGACTATGTTCCTGTAAGCACGGGTGGCTCATCAAGTTCTGGTGGGAGTTTTATATCTGGAGGCGGGAGTATTTTTTCTGTCATTATTTTTATTGCAATAATATATGGTATTTCGTGGTTTCTTAAGAAAAAAGGCATTTCTACGAATGCAAAAAATCCTTTAACTGGAAATAATCCACTTTCGAATAGCTCTGTGCAGCGTGATCTTATGAGAGGTAATGTCTCCGGGGCGCTTTTTGACGCCGCTATAGGGGGAGCAATCGGAAGTATTTTTGGGAAAATGGGCACTCCCAATATTGGCGGTTTTGGTATGGGTGGTCAGGGTGTTGGTTTTGGAGCCAATAATCTTGAGGCTGAACTTGCAAAGATAAAAGCATCTGATCCGCAATTCAATGAACAAGTCTTCAAGGATAAGGCTGAGACAGCTTTCTATAAGCTCCAAGAGGGATGGAAGAGGCAGGATTTGAGCATTATGAGGCCTTTCGTGTCTGACTCGATATTATCACGTTTTACAAATCAACTTTCAGATCTTAAATCTCGTGGTGAAAAAAATATTGTTGAAGATATGACTATTGGTCATACAGATATTACAAATATGAGAAGCGATGCCAATTTCAACTACATTACAGTAAAGATCGACGCAAGCGCAATCGATTACACGGTAAATAGCCAGGATCAGATTATCCGTGGTGACAAGAATGCCAAAGGTTTTAGCGAATATTGGACACTCCTTCGAAGTGTTGGAGTAAAGACAAATCCAGACAAGCAGCTCAAAGATAATAAATGTCCAAATTGTGGTGCAGCTTTGCAGGTCAATGCCACTGGAAAGTGTGAGTATTGTGGAGCAGTGATAACAAGTGGCCAGTTTGATTGGGTTTTGAGTGAAATCAAGCAGTCTTAGTTACGCGGACCATTAATTATTTGAGATCAAAATATGGAAAAGGTATATTCAATCACAAGATCCGAATTAATAAAAAAATCTGTGATGGTCGGATCGATTATCCTGGTCCTAATAGGCATCGCAAGTTTTTTTCAAAATCAAATAACGTTAGCTATTGATGTTATTGGAGATGAATACTATATTTTTAAATCAGATGCAGTTTCTGGAGGAGTGCTAATACTTTCAGGTCTAATTTGTTACTTTGTAATTTGGAAATTCCCCCAAAAGTCATCCATAGTATTAAAGATAATAGGAGTACTTTATATAGTAATAGGCTTTCTGGCGATAGGGCATGGTGATTCATATCAAAGACTTCTCGGAATAATGCACACTGATTTTGCAGCTGGTTGGCTGTATCTCTTTATAGGCTTAGTTGTAGCAGTCTTTGGATTTACAATTAAAACCAAAACTAACCCAACTATAGATACTAAGTCTGGTATAGCACAAGGATAGCCTCATGAATTCACTTAAACAAAAAACATCGATATTAGCATTTGTATTAGCGCTATTTGTCAGTATTTCGGTTGTTCATGCTGTTGCACCCAACGATTTTACGCATGAGAATTCACCACACGTGTGTCCAACACCAGGTAATTGTGGTGCTGCTGGCACACTGAACCCTCAAGGAGAGCTTAATTCACAAAATGCGCCACATGTGTACCCAACACAGAGCCAAGGTTCTACGAACGGTTCTGGAAATGGAAGTAGTAACTCTGGTTCTGCACAAAATTGTTGGGCATCTGTTCAGGAATATATAAATACCACAAGTAATATGGCCAATTTTGACAGGCCATTTTGTTCGGATCTAAAAAATACCTCTACGAAAGATACGACTGCTGACATGTCGCAATTCGACTCACAAGCTCTAGATGTTCCATTGAAAGATCAAAAGGATCCTGCAAATGGTAGCTTGGCTTCATCTGCGTGTGGACCAACTGCTCTAGCTATGATCGCTGCTTATTATGGAATCAATGTGTCAGTCAAAGATTTGATGGATATGGCAGGAACATCTCAGAAAGGCACAGGGTTGTTTGCATTAACGGATGT
>CAIPWS010000144.1 GCA_903868845.1 uncultured bacterium | reverse complement strand
TTAATAATAAATATATGAATAAAACAACAAAGATAGTGATAGGAGTGATAGTTTTGGTCTTGATCGTTGTGGGTATATGGTCAGCAAATAGTAAGCAAACAGTCGTTGAGAATACTGGTCCAGTTAAGATCGGTTACATCGGTCCGATGTCAGGTGATGCAGCTATTTTGGGTCAGGAAGCTTTGAGCGGTATTGAAGTAGCTATCGATAAAGCCAATGCCAACGGCGGCATAAACGGCAGAAAGGTAGAACTTGTCTCAGAAGATGATCAATATCAGACATCGAAGTCAGTTTCTGCTTATGATAAGTTGGTGCATGTTGATGGTGTCAAAACTATAATCATGTCGACCTACGGAGGTGTTATGGCGGTTAGTGAAAAAGCTAAGAATGACAATGTACTTGTTGTCGATGCACTGGACTGTGATAAGGACATTGCGGCTCTCAGTGAAAACGTCTTCTGTGTAGCGAAAGAAACAACTGACCTTGCAGATGTCATTGCAAACTATGCAATATCAAAAGGTTATAAGAACATAGGAATTATCCATTCTACAGTTGATAACTTCATGCAGAGCGTATCAGATGCTTTCGTATCCAAGATTGGTGATAAGGGAAGTGTTCATGTTGAAAGTTATGCTCCAAATACAAATGATTTCAAGACTCAGTTATTGAGATTGAAAAATACAGATGCAGTTGTCTTCTTGGGTTATGACGAGATAGGTGTAGCGATCAAGCAAGCCAAGGATATGGGAATGAAACAGGCTTATCTCACGATTCCTACAGTTGCGACAACTCCTTCTATTCAGAAATTGTCTCAAGGTGCTATCGATGGAATATATTTCTCATTCTATGCTCCTCTTGAAACAAATCCAGTTGCGACACAGTATTATGCAGACTACAAAGCAAAGTTCGGTCATACACCATACGTCTTCGTAGCTAGCGACCAGGCTCATGATGCAGCAAGCATTCTTATTGAAAAGGTTTTGCCAAATGTAAATGGCACAACAGACGCAACAAGAATAAATCAGCAGATCAGTTCTCTTCATGCAGTAAAGGATTTCAATGGTGTGACTGGAAATCTTACAATGAAGGATGATGGAAGAATAAACGGAATTCTTATTAGATTGTTCAAGTTGGTAAATATGAATCCAGTCTTTGTAAGTAACTAATACAAAGATCTCAAAAGGATTATCACAAAATGACCACCTAAGCGGTGGTTATTTTGTTTATGGACTATCATTTTGTGTAAAGTAGGTTAAAATTATAATTATGGAACAAACAAAACAGGAAGAAAAAAAGCCGCAAGTAGTCGAAAGTCCGGAGCAGCCAAAGTTCAAGGAGACTATAGATGCGGATGGTATTCGAAAAGTTCTGATTCTTGGTAATGAAAGAGTGGGCGGTTGTCCATTCAACTGTATTGGCTGTGGAGTGCACGACAAGGCACAACTTGTTACACCTGAAGTAAATGCTACACGTATTGCAGAATCAGTTGCTGACCAAGGCGCAAAAATCGCTCAGAATCAGGATAAATACAAAGAGGTTGGTTATCACGTTTGTGTTTATAATGAAGGAAATGTCACAAACACAAAAGAACTATCGAGAGACAATCTTATTGCGATGTTAAAAGGATTGGATGGTTTGAATCCGCCACCCAAATATATTTCATTGAATTCAAGAGGAGCTTTTGTGGATCAGGAGATATTGGGTTTGGTAAATAGTCTCGAGCTTAAGTCAGACATACATTTCATACTCGGAGTAGAGAGCTTGTCGAGTGCTAGACCGGAGATTTATGGAAAGAAGGGAATTGCTAGTGAGCTCGATAAGGTATTTTCATCATTAAGAGAAGAAAATATTAAACCGGATCAAAAGACCAAATTTGGTATAGACGCTGGCTTTGTTTATTTACCAGAATTTTATCTAGAAGAAGGGGAGTCGAGAGAAAATAAGAAGAAGATAATGGAAGGTTTTATCAATGATGTTAAGAGTTTCATTGAAAAGTACGTTGGAACCGGTGTGCCTGTAAGGATAAATTTACACCCATATTATAAAATACCAAATCTTCCTTATGAAGATTCTTTGAGTCTATTTCGTGAGTTCATGAACGGAGTGGCTGAACTTCTCAAGACTATAAAAGAAGTAAATATGAAAGTTAAATCTGAGGAGCAAAAAGCAGCTTTGTTTATAGGCGTGCAAGGTGGGGGATATGGAACAGATGAATGGAATCAAGCCACTGGTCAATGGAAGCCGATAATCGATAGAATCAATGCTCTAAAGGTGTCGGATGATACAGAAAGCGATAAAATTGTTGGGGAGATTTTATCTAGATAGATACATTTATAAATTACAGAGCAAGCTGCTCAACAATATAATCAACCCTCTCTTTGAGAGGAAGAACTGGAACGTTTATCAACTTATAACCGAGTTTTTCGTAGCCATCTTTTATTGCATTGTGAATGGCGAGTGCTGTCTCTTTGTCTTCGAATCTCGATCCGTCAGTGTTGTATGAGGGAAGTGGGTCCAATAAGAATACAGTGTCATATCTACCCCGACCACTTTTTTCTAAAACCTCTGGTATGGGCATTTTGTAATATAGAGAATATCCATAGTTATCTACTACGCCTCTGTCGAAAAATGTGACAGCACTTGCAGCCTCTGACTCAAGTGCAATTTGTAGATCTATGAATTCTTTTTGGAACAATTGAGGATTATCAAGAGGTGAATAATCGGCATTGAGTCTCTTCTTTTCCTCTATCAACATTCTTGGTACTTCTACAACAACCGCATATCCACGTTTATGTAGTTCATCTATAACAGTCGTCTTGCCAGTACCTGGACCACCGGTTATTACGTATTTCTTCATGATGTAATTATACAATACTTTGTGCACAGTGAAATTGGGTGCTAAGCTTTACCTATGAATAAAGAGCGTCTAAATATAGACCAGGCACAAGAAGAAGCGGGAAAACTAAAGGAAGTTCTTGGTGAAAGAAGTATTGATAAGCCTGATTTTTGGGACTATCAGGCCGCAGATGCCGAGATTGATTATCGAGCAAGAGAAAATAAACCAGAAGCTAGTCTTGAAAGGAAAGAGATAGAAAAGATCGTAGACGCAGTACTTTTTGATTGGGATGGTGTCTTGTTAAATAGCATGTCTAAGGTGGCCAAGGTTACTGAAGAGGTTTGTAGGATTCTTGGTAAAGAAGGGATAACTCAAGAATTTGTAATTGAAAATTATATTCAACCCTGGTGGCGTTTCTATGAAAAGATAGGTATACCAGCCTCGACTGAAGCAGAACAACAAAAAATAAAGGACGTTTTCTTTAAGGTATTTGATTCGCAGGATGCTGAAGATGAATTGTATCCAGATGTTGGTGATACATTGAAGCAACTTATTGAAAAGGGTATTCAAATAGGAATAATTTCAGCTGGAAATATGGACTCGATAAAAAACATACTCAAATCAAAGGGATTGATGCAGTATTTTGATGAAAAAAATCTTGTGGGCTCGAGTCACGAAAAAACAACAGCGATTATTAGGTTTTGTGAAGACAACAATATTTCACCAGATAAAGTGCTTATGGTGGGGGATCTGCCTAGTGACCTTGAAGACGGACGACGAGCGGGCGTAAAAATCGCTGGCATGGCAAGGTCTGAGCAGGCGGTAAACAAATTGTCAGCTTATAACCCAGATTTTATAATGTCTGGGTTAGGGGATGAGCTTTTGAAGCCTAGACCTCTGGGTATCACCACACCTAATACAGGATCAAATGAAGTATTGGATGAAAAATCTGGAACGGGCAATAAAGTTTTTGATTTTTTAGATAAAACAGGGTTTCTTGAGATGCGAAAATCTGATGAAGACTTTGCAAAATGGTTAGAGAGCATCTCTTATGAGGATTATATTAATTATCTTACCAGGATGAATGGGCTTATGAGAGACAAAGCAATACACGATAGGGTTATTGACGGAAATCTTGCTGGGAAGGGTGTCATAATTGGCGGTGGAATATTAACTGGTACAGCATATATTCCGCCAAATGCTAAAGATAAAGATAATATGATGGATAAAACGTTGGATGCTCTTAAGAAAATTCCAAATAATAATGAAAAAGCTTTGTTGGCTTATTATTCAATACAAGCCATACACCCATACATGGACGGTAATGGCAGAACGGGTAGGCTGCTCTATGAGCTAATTTCCGACAACGGTAAACAAATCACCAGAGAAGATCTGGGCAAGTTATTGGATCATGAAAAAGATCCAGAAAAAGAGAAAGCAAAGGCAAGAGTAGCCTTTCAAGAAAAAGTAATGGATCCTGGCCATGCATATTATTATATGAATCGAGAATTGATTAAAGAATTATTTGGAGAAAAGTTTATAGCCGAGTATGGGAGTATATATTATTCGGGTGTTATGGGATTCGGTAGCGTACCAAATAGTCTCAATATTTCTCCTCGGGATAAAGAGCTTGCAGAGATGATTATAGGTGAAGCTGATGCCGGTGGGTTAGAATTTAGAAGTATAGTCATACTGAAACTACTTCAAGAAAATGGAAAACTTAAAGACTGTCAGTATGAAGGCACGAGGAACACTTCAGAAGGTGATGTTATTCCGGAAGATGTAGGGAAAAAGATTTTTAGCATAGACGATGAAAAATTTGAAGCTAGTCTTAATGAGCAGGACATTAAGAGACTTATAGAGATTCATGGAGAAATAAAACAAAAGTTTATTGATGTGATGATTGATATATTCACCAATCCTGACAAGCATAAAGTTGTGGGCGAGAAAGGAGAGACCTTATATATCAAAGATTATTTTGATTTTTTTGCAGCTCGATAGGTCATACGTGTTCAATCAAAAAGTGTGATCATATCGTCACACCATCGAAAAAGTAGCCCAAAATATAGATAAAAATTTTGCGGACAGGGTGGGATTCGAACCCACGGTCCCCTTTCGAGGACGTCGCATTTCAAGTGCGGTGCCTTAAACCACTCAGCCACCTGTCCCTTTGCAACTTCGATATCATAAGAGAAAATCAGTAATTTAGCAACCAAATTGATTGATTATATCTTGAAGTTTTTCAACCAACTTTTTTCTAGTAAGTGCTCTTCATAATGACAATTTGGACAAATAAGCTCTAGGTTACTCATATCATTGTCGATCCTACTCCTGTTCTTGTGATGTATTTGTAATATCTCAAATTTTCTATATCCACACCGCTCACATTTTTTACCTCTATCTTTTAGTAATCTAAGTTTAAGAGATTGCTGGTTTCTGACTTTGTCTTTGAGAGGGCTTCCAATATATTTAGTACCAGCCCGATTTGTATTTGCACAACTTCTGCTACAAGTCTTTTTATGAAAATGTGCAAGTATTGGTTTGCCACAGACTATACATGGTCTCTCGTTTCTACAATGAATTCCATAACAACTCACACTACAAAAAGCGCGACCGTCACTTTCTTTCAAAAGACTCGGTCTTCGATATATCAACGCATCACAGATGCAGCATTTCGTATTTGGATTTCTTTTAAAATTTTCCTTCATGCTGAAAGTATACCAACTCCTTGAGTAGCACATCAATCTTATAAATATGATATTCTTAATGGACACAATTTACATGAAACACATACATTCAATAAAAAAACCAAGCAGAATTTTGGGCATAGATTATGGTACGAAGAGAGTAGGACTCGCTATTTCAGACGAAAATAGACAGTTTGCTTTGCCACTTGTTGTCATTTTGAATACAAAGGAGCTCTGTGCGGAGATAGCCAAGAACGCTGTTGAGCATGAGGCCAAAGAGATAGTTATAGGAGAGTCGCGTAACTACAAAGGTGAACCAAACGCCATCTTCCTGGATGCTGATTCATTGAAATTGCAACTGGAAAAACTAGGATTTAAGGTTTATCTCGAACTTGAGTTCATGACAAGCCAGCAAGCGGAGAGACTTCAAGGCAAAAATAGCATGACGGACGCTTCGGCTGCAGCACTTATATTGCAAAGTTATTTGGACAGAACTTATAAACAAGATTAGGCTTATAAACAAGAACAAAAAATATATGATTTCATACGACGATTTTAAGAAGACAGAGATTCGTGCGGGAAAGATCTTGTCTGCAGAAAAAGTTCCAGATACTGATAAACTCTTGAAGCTCGCCGTAGATTTTGCAGAGAAGGTTGAAGTTGTAGATGCTGCTGGTGTCAAAACAAGCACGCCAAAAGTTCGCCAGATCATCTCCGGAATATCTTTGCGCTTTCCTGACCCCGCAGCACTTGTGGGCAAGACTTGCATGTTCGTCACAAACCTCGAACCGAGAGTTATAAGAGGTCTAGAAAGTCAGGGCATGATCTTGGCTGTCTCGACTCCAGCCGTCACAGACCCAGCTACTGGTGCAGTTACAGATCCTGGAGGTTTCTCTTTGCTTGAACTAAACGGTACTATTCCACCAGGTACAAGTGCGTCGTAAAGTTTGAGCGGCATAAAAAGCACTATTATCAAAATTTCCATGACCTCAATCCTTCTACTTCTTGAGCCAAAGTTACTTATAGGCGCACTTGGTATTATAGGTGTTATCGGAATCATATTTGCTGAGACCGGTTTGCTTATAGGATTTTTCTTGCCAGGTGATTCACTACTTTTCACTGCTGGATTTCTAGCATCACAAGGTTATGTCTCATTTGCATGGCTGCTTGTCGGAACATTTATCGCAGCAGTTGTCGGTGATAGTGTCGGCTATGCATTTGGAAAAAAGATTGGGCCGGCTATCTTCAAAAAAGAAGGTTCACTTCTGTTTAACCCGGAACACATCAACAAAGCACAGAAATTTTATGAGAAGCATGGAAGGAAAACTATTATCTTGGCCAGGTTCGTACCAGTTGTGCGAACGTTTGCTCCTATAGTTGCTGGTATAGCAAATATGGAATACAAAACATTTATCTCATATAACATCATAGGTGGACTAGTGTGGACGTCGGGGCTGCTCTGGTTGGGATATGGTCTAGGTGCAGTCGTTCCAAATCCAGATAAGTATATATTGCCAGTTATAGCCATCATCATCCTTGTATCACTTATACCGGTCATACGCGAAGTATTCAAATACGCTCTTGAGCACATGCGAAAAAATCAATAATTGTAGTACAATATAGTCATGAATGGATCTTTATTCTTGAAGCTATTTCCTCCACCAGAGTTTTTGCTCATGGATCATGCCGGTCTGGAGATTTCTGACGACGCTATCAGGTGCATATCCTACAAAGATCCTACGAAAAGTAGGAAAGTGAAGAGTTTTGGCAGTGTAGATTTACCAAAAGGCCTTCTCATTGGTGGCGACACGATAAACATGGACGGCTTGCGAGCTATTTTGAAAAAATTTAAAGAAGATAACAATCTTTCTTATGTGAAAGTTTCTGTTCCAGAAGAAAAAGCGTATCTTTTTGATATTGAGGTTCCAGACGCTGACACTTCTTCGATATATCAAAACATAGAATCGAAACTTGAAGAAAATGTTCCGCTTCTGGCCAAAGATGCCGTCTTCGAATTCGATCTTTTTCCTGTTGCGAAAAATTCTTTGACTGCCAGTGTCTCGGTAGTTCCTAGAACTTACATAGAAAAAATGTTGGAACTGCTTCACTCTGTTGGTCTGAAACCACTTGCTTTCGAAGTAGTTCCAAAAGCTTTGGCGAGAGTACTTGGTGGAGCTGGTAGTGACAAAACCCTTATTGTTAGCCATATTATGGATACAAAAATTGGCATATATATAGTTTCTGGGGGAGTGGTTACGTTCGCTTCAACCGTGAGTAGAGACGTTATAACTTCATCCGAAGTGCCACGACTTGCTGTGGAAGATACTATAGCCAAAGAGATTATCCGTGTTTATCAATATTGGATGTCACGACCAGACGCAACTACTATTCACGATGTTGTTCTTGTAGGTCATGGTGCGCAAGATCTGGAAACGGGTGTTAGAGATGCGGTAGCTAGTGTGGCCTTGAATGTCAGCACACCAGATATATGGAAAAATATTTCCAACACGAACAAAGATCTGCCTTCCATCTCGAAGAGCGATTCGCTTGCATACGCAGTAGTTGCTGGATTGGCACTGTCATAAATTTTATTTAAATAAAATGCATTACACATTATTAACAGAAAAAGAAAGATCAGCGATACATCATGAATATCGTACCAGAGTTGCTATCATATTCTGTTTCGTCATAGTTGCTGCAGGTATCATAGGCACGGCGTCTCTTTTTCCTGCATATATATTTTCTATCTCTTCTGAAAGTTCAGAGCAAGCAAGTGTTGTAGATATGGCGACAGATAAGGATTCCAAGGTGGTAAGTCTGAAAAATTCACTAAAGAAAGATACGCAAGTGATCGCGACAGCATCTCGATATGAGAGTGCGCCTGTCATTTCGAAGATTATATCTGACATAGTTTCAGCTAGAGGTGCAAATACTTATGAGCATGTCGTATTTGATACTGTGAGTGCTTCTTCAACCGGTTCATCATCTGTAAATATAACTATACAAGGTGTGGCTCCAACCAGGACATCGCTTCTTGATCTGAAGGGTAGACTCGAAAATCTGGCTCAAGGTAATGTCGTCGACTTACCTATAGCTCAGTTGACGAAAAGTGTGAGCATTCCTTTTACCATAAAACTGACAGAGCAATTGCCATAAATATATGGAAAAACACCCACACAAAACTTTGTTTATCATAGCCTTCTCTATATTTGTCATAGTGGCTTTGGCATATGGATATATGTATAGATCAGTAGAGATATCTATGGGAAATGTCGTCGACTTGAGGACGAAGATAGAAGCTAGGGATTATGTGATGACGGAAGGAAGGTCTTTGGCTGTATTGGCAAGTGACACTGAAACAAGTAGGGCGAAGGTGTATTCTCATACGGTGAAGGCTGATAAGGTTGTGGATATCATAGTCGCCATAGAGTCTCTCGGTCAGAAATCTGGAAGCAAAGTAAGTATAGCCACCATAGATTCTTCTGCGGCAGGTCAGGCATCTTCGACCACTAAGGATGTGACTATCAAGGTCACTACAAATGGATCGTGGCAGTCGGTTATGAAAGTTTTGAGGATGGCTGAG
>CAIPWS010000143.1 GCA_903868845.1 uncultured bacterium | reverse complement strand
TTGTCATAGCAAAGATAATAATAACTATAGCAACAATAAATACACCAACCACCCACTTAGTTTTATTTGACTTCATACGGATGAATTAACTTAATAATAAATTAGTGGTTAATTCTACCCCCCCCCGCACATGTTTGGCAAGTATTCTGATATCCATATGCAAACAAAAAATCCCTACTGGGACTTCTACCTAAATAACATTATTAACAGACAATTACGCTACTGGTGCAGGAGTAGCTTCAGCAGCAGGAGCTGCGGCCGCCTTAGGAGCTTCAGCCTTTGCGTCAGCTTTCACTTCTCCTTTCTTGATAGGACTCTTCTTTGGGAGAGCATTAATCTTCTTTGCAGTAATGATTTTCTGCGTGACAAGATAGTTATGCAACGTTACAGACAGTTTGACACCCTTGGTCATCCAATATTTGATCTTCTCTGTATCCATCTGTTCAACTTTATTCTTTATGCGAGTATCGTACCAACCGAGGTTAGCAAGATATTTACCGCTCTTTGGGCCATTCTTGGAATCAGTCAAAACAACACGAAACGTTGGTTCGTGCTTGCGGCCTGTACGCTGTAATCTGATCATTAACATGTGGGAGAGATAATAACAGAAGCTTAATAAAAACGCAAGACACCGAATAGTCTTATAAAATGAAGAGCCGCCAACAGTCTGTTACAACTGCGGCGGCCCAAACTAACGTGGTCTGTGATACACCTCAAGTATCACCGATAGACCTATGAATGTTTTGTAAATAATTAAGCCGACAGCCGCGCTCTAATCGATTGCCCCAACCATGATTATTTTGAAGCCTTCAGACTCGATGGCCGGCAAGCTGACAATGCTCCAATCCTTGCCGAGTGCGATATGATCCTCGTTGGCTTTATCCTCAGGCAAACCGTCGCGGACAAGCTCCCACATAAGCGTCACGAGCATCTTTCTCTGTTGCCGAATGACTTCAATCCTAGAAGAGATAATCCGCAAGTCACTCACCTTGTGGTCCAGGACCCAGGCTTCAAGTGCCTTACGGTCCGAGATGGGAACAATCGCTTTCTCGGCCGTCACCAATTCGTCGCGCAAACTAATTATTGCTTTGATGCGCGGATCAGTGACGGTACCGATGACTTTCCCACCTTTGGGGTCTTCATTCACAGGACAATCGGACAGACCACCCTGTTTGGTGGTGAATATGTCCACAATCCGGTCGAACAACTGCCGCGAGATGTGCCCATCTTCGAAGAAAGGTTGCTTCGGTACAGCTTTGCTAACGGCAATCCGCCAATCATTGACCAGTGATGCATCTTGACCCTGCGTCTGACAGAACCGGCAGGAGACATACTCCCAGAAGAGCTGCTTGATTAGCTCGGCCACCGATTTCATGCGAGCAATATTTGCCAGCAATGAATTACATTCGTCGGTTTGGTGAATTTCACCACTTGCGTGCGACCGCAGGTGCTGATTGACCATCTGATCGATGGACTCAACATGGGTTCTCCGTGCAGAGTATAGACCACGCCCGACTCGGTCCTCAATCGCACCGAGAACCACCTCGTCTTGCGTGGGACTCCGCTCAGACTTCACCTCTTTACCCTTCCAATTGCCACTCAGAATCTGGGTCAGCAAATCGGCAGTTTTAATAACTGGTTCTTGTTTCTTCACGACGCGTATCCTCCATTTGGTAGGCTGTTTAGGTTCGTATTATACGACCGTACAGCGGGTTGACTAACATTCGATTACTTCATTTACAACACATTATCAATCTTCAGCCGGGACGAATAGTATAACTTTTTACGACTTTGTCAATAGTTTACGAATAACCCCCAACACCTTCACAACATCCTCTTTCTTCGTCCAACGCCCAAATGAAAACCTTACGGAGGTATTGCTGTCAGCTCCAATAGCTTTCAAAACATAAGATTCATCCTCATCTCTCAAACATGAACTCTTGGTTGAACAAGCTATGCCTGCAGCATCTAGTTGCATGACGAAAAATTCATTATCAATGCCTGGAATAGAAATATTCAATATATATGGAGACGTAAAATCAGCCTCACCATTTGTATAAATGTCCGATCTGATTTTCATAAGGCCTTCTGCAAACATTTTCTTGAGTTCCGAAATCCTTTTTGTTTCCTTTTCTCTTTCAACACCGACCAGGTCAAGTGCCTTGGCAAATCCAACTATAGAAGCCAGATTTTCTGTGCCAGACCTGAGACCATTTTCATGACCACCTCCAAAAACAATCGACTTCATGAGTGCACGCAATCTCCTCTTTACGAAAAGCACTCCGGTTCCACGAGGACCGTACATTTTTCCAGCATCGAGAGTGAGGAGATCGACTCCAAGTTTTTCGACATTAAGATCACAAAACAATCCTGCTTGAGCTGCGTCAGTATGCAACACAGGAAAGACGTTCTGACCACGAGCATGTCTGACCAACTTGGCTATGTCGCGTATATTTTCTAAAGTTCCTATTTCATTGTTAACCATCATGACAGAAACCAAAACAGTATTTTTCTTCATACTCTTTTTCAATGCATCCTCATCCACAAGACCATTTTCATCGACTCCGACTTGAGTCACTTCACAACCTCTTTTTTCCATTTCCATAACAGCTTCTTTTATAGAAGAATGTTCTATTTCTGAAATGATGATGTGGGGTTTATGTCCCTTTTCAACATTATCCAACAAACCTTGAATAGCTATATTGTTTGCCTCAGTACCTCCGGATGTAAAAAATATCTCATCCGCATGTGCATGGAGGAATGATGCGACTTCATTTCGTGCTTGAAGCAAAGCCTCTTTTGCTGCAACACCCTCCTTATACCACGAAGATGGATTGGCATATTTTGGCGCAGAAAATTCATTCATCACCTTCAAAACTCGCGGATCGACAGGTGTGAGTGACGCGTAGTCAAGGTAAATCCTCTGTTTGACTTTTTGCTGTTTATTAGACATATAGATGTTATACACTGTTCATTATAAACTGTAAACGAGTATAATGGGAATATAATTTTAAAATATTATGAATTTCATTCTATCAAACCCACTTCTTCTAGGCTTCATCGCACTTTGTTTGGCAATGCTCGTCATACTCGGACTCGTGATCTGGATGTTCATGAAGCTTCGTCGCTTCTTGGTCGGCTTTGATTCCAAAAATATTGAGCAATCTCTTACTTTCGTATCTGGAAATTTGAAAGATTTGCAGACATTTCGCATAGAGCTCGAGGCATATCTCACCACTGTCGAAAATCGTCTGAAAAAAAGTGTTCAATCGGTAAATACTGTTCGCTTCAATCCATTCAAAGGAATTGGTGGTGGTGGTAACCAGAGCTTCTCTACAGCATTTCTAAATGAAGAAGGTAATGGTGTAGTTATTTCCAGTCTATATTCTCGAGATCATGTCAGTGTATTCTCAAAACCTATAAAATCTTTGAAGTCAGAATATGAACTTACAGAGGAAGAACAGCAGGCGGTTAATGGTGGAGGTGGAAAGTAAGTTAAAAAATAAAATATTTATCTAGAGTTTCATATAAATAGAAAATGGTCCCAAACAAGCAGGGACCATTCTATCAATTTGGCGTGGGCCAGATTAATGTGTGCCGACGACTACTGAGCTAACTTCCCCGTGAATCTTGAGTTTGAGCGAGTGTGCAACCGCCTCGATCATCTTTAGAATTAACAAGATAAACTTTCCGATGTCTTTTTGAACGAGGAACACGTTGACAGTAACTACGATTTCCTTGGATGCCCGAACACTGGTGCCATCCATGAGAAAACGATACTTCCCGTTCGTCCACTTGATCGGCCAGGTCTTGCTAATCACAGCAATTGCATCTGCAATCTCTTTTGCCACTTTTCTGTTCTGGGTTCCAATGCGAATACTGCTAATTTTATTCATGACTAACTTTCTCCGGTTATACCTCATTCACTATAAAGTGTTTCGGTTTGGTTATTTTGTGTGCAGGACAACCGCCACCATATCACCTATTTTATTCCTTGTCAAATAGAAGGCTTTCTGCTACACTGCTTGTCTAACTATATACCATGAAACCGCGACATATAGCCGTCCAAATACTATGCCTACCAAACCTTCCAAAACTCAAGTCAGACCGCCTATTGTGGTTGTCATGGGGCATATCGACCATGGTAAATCTACCCTACTAGACTATATTCGTGAGACAAATGTCTGTGCCAGTGAAGCTGGTGGTATCACCCAGCACGTCAGTGCATATCAGGCTATTCACGAGTCATCTGACGGTGTGAAGCACCCTATCACCTTCCTAGACACTCCTGGTCACGAAGCTTTCTGCTCGATTCGTGAACGCGGTGCTCAAGCTGCTGACATAGCTATTTTGGTCGTCTCAGCTGAAGATGGTGTGAAGCCTCAAACGCTGGATGCATTGAAAGCGATCAAAGCTCAGAAAATTCCCTACATTGTTGCTATAAACAAGATAGACAAGCCGAACGCAAACATAGACAAAACAAAAACAAGTCTTGGTGAAAATGAAATTTATGTCGAAGGATGGGGTGGTGACATACCATGTGTTGCTATCTCTGCACTCAAAGGTGACGGTGTTTCTGAACTTCTAGACATGATAGTTCTCATGGCAGAACTCGCCGATCTTGGTACTCAACCAGAAAAAATGGCTGAGGGTATTGTTGTCGAATCAGAGCTCGACACACGCACAGGTGTTCATGCCACATTACTTATAAAAGATGGAACTCTCGAAGTTGGAATGTATGCAGTTGCAGGCTCAGCTTTCGCACCAGTTCGCTTCATAGAAAATTTCCTTGGAAAGAAAATAGAGTTCGCCACTGCTTCAATGCCAGTTTTCATAGTCGGTTGGAATGAAGTCGTTCCTTGTGGTATTGCCTTCCAAGCTGTTGCTTCAAAGAAAGAGGCTGAGGAGATGGCTGAGGATTATGCACAGAAAAATAAGACAAAAGCTAAGGTGAAGGAAGAAGAAGATCCAAATGTAGTCGTATTACCTCTCATCATCAAAGCAGATACAAATGGAAGTCTTGAAGGTGTTCGTCATGAACTCGCAAAGATAAAGCATGATAAGGTCAAACTTAAGATAGTATCGGAAGGTATTGGCGATATAAATGAAAATGATGTGAAGACCGCCATCGGTGATCCAAGTATTTTAGTTATTGGTTTTCATGTCATGCCAGATAATAAGACCGCAGCCATCATAGAAAGATCTGCTATTCCACTCAATGTTCTCAATTTCAATATTATTTATAAGCTCTCAGAATTTGTTCGTGAGAAACTTGATGCACTCGTGCCAAAAGAATATATCGAGGAAGTCACAGGACGCGCAAAAGTTTTGGCTCTATTTTCCAAGGAAAAAGACCGCCAAGTCGTAGGTGGCAAAGTCGAGTCTGGTACTTTGAATTCTGGAAATGATGTCCGCATCATGAGACGTAATGAAGAGATTGGTCGTGGTAAGATTCGCGAACTTCAGTCGAAGAAGTTGCGTGTAAATGAGGTGGCAGAAGGTTTCGAATTTGGAACTATGATAGAAGCCAAGATAGAGATCGCAGTCGGCGATCGTGTGGAATGTGTTCATACTGTAGAGAAAGTCAATTAAACAATTTCACAATTAGACAATGGTTAAATTAATAAAATGAAGCAAAAAGATGAAAAAATGAAAGAAGTGATTCGCGAGCTAGCTGCAGAGTATTTTTCTCGTGAATCAAATAGAACTTCACTTATAACTATAACCGGCGTTGATCTTCGTACAAGAAATTCTCGCGCAACAATACTCTTCACAGTCATGCCAGAAAATCAGGAGGTTGCTGCACTGGATTTTATGACTCGTCAACTTTCAGACTTCCGTGAATATGTAAGCAACCATGCACGCATGATGCGTGTGCCCTTCTTCGATATTGCACTAGATCGTGGTGAAAAGAATAGACAAAGGATCGAGGAGATCGATAGAAGTGTGAGGGGGTAATCTACTTGACTAGCAGGCCATATAGTGGTATAATAGTAGAGGATTAGTTCGTGCCAACAATCTATCCATTTCTTTCACTTCTTGGCCAGAAACCTATAAGTGATTGGGACCAGAAATCCTGTTATGGATCAAACTCGGCACATTGAAAGGGTATTATGTACCTAAACAAGTATTCAGTAGCGATAGCGGAACATATGCTCGCTTTTACAGCGAGCTCAACAAAAGCTCAAGAAGTCATTGCATCATGGAATGCAAAGCAGTGTCACGATGCGGTTGCCGACGCAACTTACATCAAAGAGAACTTCGGTAAAGCGAAGTTCTTCAGTGGCTGGTTCGAGAAAGTAACAGTCGTTGCAATGTTCGCCTATATGATCGTTTGGATCATTGCAACAGTCTTAACTCGAAACACATTCAACCCAGCGTTAATGTTAGTGGTTGGGTTTGCTGTCCTTGCATTCTCGGTCCCCACTCTAAACTCAGATGGTGGTGTCAGATATGCACTGACTCCAAAGAAGTGGCAGAACTGGGTCTCTGACTATAGTCACAAGGTCAGTAAAGTGGAGCTCGCGGAGTCAATCTGCAAAGAGATTGCGGAAAGATATGAATCTCTCGAAGACATCAATCCGGCGATTCAGCAGCTTGTCCTCGAGATAGTAATGATTGAGAACGCTTTCGACAAAAAACAGATGCCGAGATCGGTAATGTCGAAGTTACAAGGTTTTCAAGAAATGCTACACGAGCACACCAGCACCTTACGCTGGACAAAACTCGGACATGGTGACCTGTCTGAATACTTCAGACTAGCTGGGCAGGAATGGTTGAAGTTGGCTGCTCAGTCAGAGGTTATAACCGACTTCCAGATTTGATCCTGGTCGGATCACTTCAAAGGGCGCACCGCTTACACAGGGTGCGCTTTTTTGCATATAAAATTATTACAGTGCCCGGGGTGGGAGTCGAACCCACATGACCTTGCGATCGACAAATTTTAAGTCTGTTGCGTATACCAATTTCGCCACCCGGGCATTTATTAACCATAAAAAATATACCACTTTTTAGGTATTTTGACCACAATTGACGGACAATTTTTTCTTGCTAAGATTATATACATTATCGCCACTAGGCGTCGGCGGATTATCGGGAACAATTCGTGATCTGGGGTAATTCGTTTTTTATAACAAAGAGTCCGGCAATGCCGGGCTTTTTGTATATCATTTAATCTTCCACCGCCCTGCTCTCCACCTTCAACCTAAAGTCCTCCAGAGTTATCTCTTCTTGCGCCCTCATTTTTACCGCACCCATATTTAGAT
>CAIPWS010000142.1 GCA_903868845.1 uncultured bacterium | reverse complement strand
CCCCATGCCTACCGCATATGTAAACGATGCAATTTTTTGGGTCGAGATAGAAAAGGTCAACCCAAACCCATATCAGCCACGTCGTGAATTCGACCAGGTTAAACTCAAGGATCTTTCAGAGTCTATACGCATGTATGGCATCTTGCAGCCACTCGTAGTGACTCGTAAGGAGGTTTATCATGAACATGGAGGTATGTCGGTTGAGTATGAGCTCATTTCTGGTGAGCGTCGTTTGCGCGCCTCGAAACTTGCTGGTCTTGCACAGGTTCCTGTTCTTATTCGCAGCGGAGAAGAAGATCCACAACTCAAACTCGAGATGGCCATCATTGAAAATCTTCAGCGAGAAGACCTGAACGCTGTAGACCGCGCGCGTTCATTTGAACGACTTGCCAAAGAGTTTGGACTCAAACAATCCCAGATCGCAGACAAAGTCGGAAAGAGTCGTGAATATGTTTCAAACTCGATGCGTATATTGTCATTGCCTGACGATATGATCACCGCTTTGCAAGATGGAAAAATTTCAGAAGGTCACACTCGTCCGCTTCTCATGCTCGTCGATAGACCTGAAGAACAGCTAGTTTTGTTCAAAGAAATCATGACGAAGAAACTGACTGTGCGTGAGGCTGAGTCTATGTCTCGTCGTGTGGCCACAGAACGTATTCGCAACAAAGAAAAATATTTGGATCCTCAGATCATGGAAATGGAACGCAATTTTACAGAGTCTTTGGGTACTCGTGTTCGCATAGAGAAGAGTAAAGATGGTGGCAAAGTCACTATTGATTTTTTCAGTCCAGATGATTTGAGAGCTCTACTCGAGAGGATGAATGGTACACAGGCAACCGCAACGAATGTAGTGAACACAGCTACGGCAGCACCAGTTGACGATCGTGCACCAGAAGATGCTAAGGCTGATCAAGAAAATGAGGATCTGTATTCGTTGAAGAATTTTTCAGTGTAAATTATTAAAAAGAGGAGATATTTATATCTTATAAATTTGTTAACTATTTTCGCGATACCTGCAATTGTTGAGGCTATATTTATGCGTGGCCATACTTCATATCATGATCTGATCATCTTTATGATCGGTGTTACTCTTCTCGGAAGCTTCTGGGACATAATGTCCACTCGCCACGGTAGAAGAGACCCGATATGGCTTTGGCAGTTCAATTTCAGCGACATGCTTGGTATCAAGATTCTAGGACTGCCAATCGAAGAATATTTATTTTATATAATCAGTAGTTCATGCATCATCATGACGTGGGAATCCATAAGGTATGTCTCTGTGACACATGACATGACGATGCGCACTGTTTTGTTTCTAATGTGTTTCTGGTCACTTGGATGTTTGTGCCTCCAGTATTATTGGGGTCTGAAGAAAGGGGATAGGTATAAGTAAATTTGTGAGCATTGTGAGCAATAGAAAAACTCGCCCCTGGCATCGAGACGAGTTTTTCGTCTGACGCCCTACAGGGCGAGTTAGTTTCGAGCAATCACCTCCACTCCTACCACTTTCCGGAGATTTTCCCATCCGTCAAGTGCCTCTGCCCACTTGATTGCCGCCAGTTTTTGGGTCATTGGCTTTGCTGGACGCAGCTGGCTGGCCGTGCTTTTATAGTCAGCTCCGGCTGGGGTGAGGTCATACAGCAACATGTCCGGTGAGTCCCAGACTCGGACGGCCTGGAGTTGGTCACTATCGGCGCCGATTGTGCCGATGTATTCCAGGTTCCCTACCTTGTACCGGACCGATTCGCCACATACCACGATCTTGATTTTCGGCTGAATTTGCCGTCCATTGTCTTCGGCATTGCAGACCGGCGCGGCCACAACCAACGCCAACACCGCAACCGCGAGTAAGGATTTGATTTTCATGGTTCTTCTCCTTGAATTATCCACTAGGGAAGCGTATTCAGATGTCTAGCGTAAACGCATCAACATCGACCATATTGGTTACTCGATACTAGATGATTCATTTCATCCCGTATGGTATATACACATTCCTAGCTTCTGGCAGTATTATAGCACAACGCTATGCCTATGTCAATACAGCAAAAAATTGGCCTAAAATATAGTTTTTTAACCCCTAACCAACGCATAATCCAACGTCTTTTTGTCCAAGTCTGCACCCATAACTTTGAAGCTAACTTTGTCACCAAGAGTGAACTTTTCCTTAGTTTTTTCACCGACTATAGAATAAGTCTTTTCATTGAATAAATAATAATCATTTCCAATACTTCTTATATTTATCATGCCTTCACACTTCGTCTCTTTTTCCTCCACATAAAAGCCCCAGTTGGTCACACCAGAAATAGTTCCTGTAAATGTCTGACCGATATGACTACTCATGTATTCAACCTGTTTGAGTTTCTTCGAAGCGCGCTCTGCCTCTGATGCGTTGATCTCACGCTCCGTCGAACTTTCTGCAATCTTCTGGAAAGCTGCAGCATCACGATCACCAAATGGTTCATCGTTGAGATGCTTTGCCAAGACTCGATGAACTAGCAGATCAGGATAACGCCTAATAGGTGAAGTGAAATGTGTATAAAATGGAAATGCCAAACCGAAGTGACCGATATTTCTTGTAGAATAAACAGCCTTTTGCATAGATCTTATTGTTGCTGTACGTATGAGAGACTCATGTGGAGTTCCTTCTATCTGATCGAGGAGGTGATTGAGATCATTTGCGGATACAACACCACCTTTTGTACGAAGTTCGTAACCAAGTGCTTTTACGAAGGATGCAAGGTTTGTGATCTTGTCTTTGTCTGGAACGTCGTGAATACGATATATAGCTCCGGTATCACGGCCACCTTTTTTCTTTATGGAGTCGTAAACATATTTGGCAACTTCGCGATTTGCGAGAAGCATGTATTCTTCGACGAGTTTATGAGTATCTAGACGCTCAACTTTGTAGACACCTATAGGCTTGCCGCTCTGGTCAAGGCGAAACTTGATTTCATCCTGATCAAACTCGATAGCCCCTTTGGAGAACTTTTCTTTCTGCAGAAGTTTGGCAAGACGATTGAGAGTGACAAGTTCGTCATGATATTTCATGCCTACCTCAGCCGATGCTACTGTCTGTATTTTCTTGGAATATTTTTCCACATTCTTGGCATCACCATCTATGACCGCCTGAGCAGTTTCGTAGGTGAAGCGATGTGTCGAATTCATAACAGTTCTGCCGAACCAGCGAGAATGAATCTTGGCATGTTCATCTATAGTGAATATGGCTGAGAAGCTAAGTTTGTCTTCGTGCGGGTTCAAGCTACAGACGTCATTTGAGAGAACTTCTGGAAGCATTGGTATCGTTCTGTCCACGAGATATATAGAACAGCCACGCTTCACAGCTTCTTTGTCGAGTGCTGTGCCTTCTCTGACATAATGAGACACGTCGGCTATGTGTACGCCAATTTCATACATAGTGCCGCTATATGCTCCGGTGCCCGCATTTTCTTTCGCTTCGATTTTCTTAAATGAAATAGCGTCATCGAAGTCTTTTGCATCAAATGGATCTATTGTAAATGTCATGACATCTCTTATGTCGCGACGCTTACGGAACTCGTCAGCAGAAATAGCTTTGTTGTGTTCTATAGCAGTGGCTTCTTGTTCGACAGGTGCAGGGAAGCCAACATTGAAGCCTTTTTCGAGGACGATAGATTCCATCTCCACATCGTTGACACCTTTTTTGCCTAGAACTTTTACTATTTTTCCTTGGAGAGGTTTCTTGGGATCCAGCCAAGGAAGTATGCGTACGAAGACTTTTGTGTCTTTACTGAGTTTTTGTGCGGATGCAAAATTTCCATTTTTGGAGTTTTGCTCACTAGTGATGGTGATATTGGTATACATCTTTCTATCATCTGGAATGACGATGGTTGAGCCATTCTTTATATCAACAGTTCCCACAAAAGTATCTTTTGCACGACTGACAACTCGGACAACTTCGCCATTTTTTTCATTTTTGTCGGCGCTACGTTTGCTACGAAGTTTCACTTCTACAGTGTCACCGTTCAGAGCTGTGTTGAGTAAGCCCTGATCTATATATATAGAATCTCCCTTAATCTTTTTTCCTGTCTCAGATACTAGATCGAGATAACCAACACCTTTTGCTGTCGTTGATATTTTTCCAACTATTATTTTTTCTTTCATTTTGTTTTGCGTACTTTTCATTTTTTCTTTTTACATATTACTTTTAACTTTCTACTTTTCTCTTTCTACTTTTCTCTTGAATCCTCTCGATTTCTTTTCAATGGCTAACATTTCCAAAGCGCGTTCGAGGGTGATCTCATAGACATCGTCTGGAACTTTGATCGATCTATAATTTCCTTCAGACACTACATATGGTCCGAAACGTCCAGCTGAAGCCACAACATTTTTACCAGTTTTGGGATCCACTCCAAGGGTGCGAGGCAGGCTCAAGTATTTGAGTGCATGAGCCACAGTAACTTCTGAAGGATTCATCGTCTTTGGGATAGAGGCCATCTTCGGTTTCACTGGGGCAGGTGCAGTTTCTGTTTTTGACACACGCTTCTTTTTTTCCTTCGGCAACTTGAACCCGAGTTGGACATATGGTCCGAAGCGGCCATTTAATACGAATATTGGTAAGCCGGTTGTGGGATCGACACCGATAGGCTCATCTTTTTTGAATTCTGTACCATCTATAGTAAGTGCTCCGTCACATTCTGGATATTTTGCACATGAGATAAATTTACCACCACGGCCAAGTTTGATCTCCATAGCGCTGCCACATTTTGGACATTTAAATTTGTCATCCGCCTTACCTAGGTTTGTAGCCTTGGCAATTTTTTCTTTAGACAAAACATCTTTATGAAATGGTACATAGAATGTTTTGAGCGTCTTGGTGTATTCGCGCGTACCAGCTGCTATTTCGTCAAGTTCATTTTCCATCTCAGCTGTGAAGGTGTCGCTAATATATGTAGGGAAGTATTCTTCCAAGAATGATGAAACGACATCTCCAGTGTCAGTCGGTTTGAGTGAGCGACCGTCTTTCTCGACATAACCACGAGTCTCGATTGTTCTACAAATAGAGGCGTAAGTAGAAGGACGACCAATGCCACGCTTTTCTAGTTCTTTGATAAGTCCTGCTTCTGTATATCTTGCTGGTGGTTGAGTCTGCTTTTCAAGCGAATCAATATTTATGAGTTTGAGCGGCTCATCCTTTTTGCAGTCTGGTAATGTGGTTTCTTCGCCTACAGATTCTGGATCGGCCTTGAGCCAACC
Source organism: uncultured bacterium (assembly GCA_903868845.1). Classification (GTDB taxonomy): domain Bacteria; phylum Patescibacteriota; class Minisyncoccia; order Phycocordibacterales; family PALSA-1337; genus C7867-002. The sequence continues at coordinate 253 of CAIPWS010000142.1, read as the reverse complement.
ATCGAAAATGACACGTGATCCATTTGCTGTAAAATCTGGAATAGGTTTTGTTGATGTTGATGCAGAGGTTGAGGAGCCGTCGATGTTTGCAATAAGCTTCGTGCGACCAACACGAGCATCGGTCATCTGTGAAGCGACAGCGCGAGCCCAGATAAGTTTATACAGTTTCTTCTGTTCATCTGTAGTACCTGCAGATTTTAGGTTTGCATGAGTAGGACGAATAGCTTCGTGGGCTTCCTGTGCATTTTTACTT
>CAIPWS010000141.1 GCA_903868845.1 uncultured bacterium | reverse complement strand
CTTCGTTTAAACAGTTTTAGTTATTATAGTAGTTAGTTCTACTATACTTTGTTGCATATGTTCTCTCTGTCCCACCAGTTCTGAAAGCCAACCTAATGGGTCACAACAGGATTATTTTGTGTGTATTTTTATCAAAATAAACGCTCAGTTGAGCCACAATTTGAGGGTTCGAGAAATGAGGTAAACAGCGAGGGGTACGGTGACAAGAAAATATGGTAAACAGGTAAACACTATATGGTGCCTCCCAGAATTTCGTGACAGGCTGGTTCGATGAAACACGAACATAAAAAGGTTGGTTCGGAACGTGATTTATCAGAAGCAGAGAGGTATGCGTGGGATAAGATTATCAATAATCTAGTCAAATATTTTGGGACCGCAGAAGGAATTGATTTTTATGAACGATTTGTTGATCTCATGTCTCGTATAGAAAGTCAGTCTATCACGAGGTCTCTTTCAGAAACTGAAAGCCGAGCACTCGTGTTCATCCGGAAAGAGCACCAACAGGGGCGTTCACCTTCAGTTAGGGTAGTGGCAAAAGTTTTTGGATACAAATCGTCCAGGTCTGGTCATAGGATCGTTTCTAAACTTAAAGAAAGGGGTTTACTCTAGTCTCTTGGCATGTGAAATAATTTTCATGTTATAATTTCGTCCATGCGTATGGATGGCAAACCACAAGGAGTCGAGATATCTGACGAACGCTTTGAAAAAGCGAAGGTTAATGCCGAGGACGTCTACAAGACTCTCACAGCAATCCCGTGTCCGTATTTGAAAGCAGATGTTCATTTCAATGCTAAGGGGTTCGAGCATCTCAAGTTCAAATCTCGCGACAAGGCCCGTAACAGGATGGATCAATATACACGTTTCAAACTCGTACACATTGTCCCTGAGATTATTCGTCGTTCACATACTGTTCAGGGGATTTGGGAGACCAATGAGTGGGAAAGTCAGAAAAGTCACGGTCGGTGGGAGAAGCGACAGAGACCAGTGATGTATTATGAGTTTGTAGCAGTCATTGGTAAAGCGCGTCTCAAAGTAATTGTGAAGAAAGTGGAGGGTCTTGATCCACACTTCTGGAGTCTGATCCCATTCTGGCGAATGAATGAAATAACCAGAGAAAGGAAGCTCTACGACGGTAATCCGGAAAGCGACTAAAAGAAAAACCGCCAAGCAGAGCCTGGTGGTTTTTATTAGCACTTGGCTACGGTTTTGAACTTAACCGTGAGAGGGCAAAGCCCTCCAAGTGCCAGTGGCATTGTAGCATGGTTGGCATATCGCAAGCAAATTTGCCGTTACCGGCAAATCTTACCGTCTAGTTTTGCTTCACCACTGCGCTACCATCATCCCGATCCTCTACTTTAGGATCGATTGCATCAGGTGCACCAGCACGATGCTTAAAATTAGAAATGAAACTTAAATCGGGCAATAAGCCCTGGCTATTTAATGCTGTCAATCTATCAAGAATTCGGTCCCAAGTTCGAGGTATGTCCTGTTGTTGGTCACTGATATGTACCCCATAAAGCAGACACTAGTTTACAGTTTACAGTCTACTGTAAACTTACTCAATTATCTGGTATTATAGGTATATGGAACCAAATACAGAGCATAAAATAATTGAGTATATTAAAAGTAGGGGTCAGGTTACTGCCAACGATTTGACTGAACATTTGGGAATAAGCCGACAGGCTGTTCATAGGCATATTAGTCGACTTCAAGATGAAGGTTTGATATACAAAATCGGTAGACCACCGAAAGTCTTTTATCTTATAGCCGAAGACAAAGTAAAAAGGGAAGATAACGCTGTAGATGAAAAGACCAAGAAAATAATTGATGAGAACTTTCTTAATATCACCGCTTCTGGTGAGAGGCAAGAAGGATTTGAAGGCTTTATAAATTGGTGTATTAAAAGAAAGGACCCTCTTGAAAAGACTGCAAAGGAATATGTTGAAACTCTCAAGAAATATAAGCCATACAAAAAGGATGGTTTGATAAATGGTATGCATAAAATAAAAGACACTTTTCCCGATATAGCTGTAAATAAGCTTTTCTATCTTGATTTTTATAGTATTGAGCGTTTTGGTAAAACAAAGCTTGGACAACTACTGCTTTACGCAAAGCAAAGCCAAAATCGAGGATTGATAAAGGAATTGGTGGACCAGATACGTCCTCAAATAGAAGAACTTATCAAAAAATATAAAATTGAAGCAGTAGGCTTTATACCACCCACAGTAAGACGTGAAGTTCAGTTAATGAGAGAGCTCGAGAGACAGCTTCATCTTACAAATCCAAAAGTATCACTTGTTAAAGTTAAAACTCCTGTTATTGTGCCACAAAAAACTCTCAATAAACTTGAAGATCGTATTGAAAATGCCAAAAGAACTATTATGGTAGATGAGGTCATGAAGTTCAAAACCGTATTACTCATAGATGATGCTTTGGGTTCAGGGGCAACAATTAACGAAATTGCAAAGAAAATCAAAAGCCAAGGATTTGCCGAAACAATAATTGGGCTAGCTATTACAGGTAGCTTTAGCGGATTTGAGGTTATTAGCGAGGTGTAACAGTTATCATCAAGGTGAGGTCTTCTATGCTACTCTTGATATAGTCTCTTATCTTGAAAATGAATTGGCACATAGCACTTTTGAAGATTATTATACTTCTAGGGCTTGTATGGGTAATATTTGTCTTGGTTTATTATTTTTATAAGTGATCTGGTAATAATGTTCTGTTATAAACGGCT
>CAIPWS010000140.1 GCA_903868845.1 uncultured bacterium | reverse complement strand
TTGGCAGAGAAGTTGGGGTCAGTAGGAATTATTTAGTATGAAGATACAAGAGGAAAGTGTGCATGAGCCAGTTCTTTTACATGAGATAGTTGAGATATTCACAGAAGCAAGTGGAAAGAGAAAAGTAGAAAGTGAAAAGTTGAAAGTTGAAAGCAAAAAGGCGCAAGTCTGGTATCTAGATGGAACATTGGGTGGTGCAGGTCACGCGCAAGTTATTGCAAAGAAATTTGGCAATATAAATGTGATTGGCTTAGACCAAGACCCGAACGCTATCGCAAGAGCTACGAAGTCACTTCCGAAGTTTACATCTGGAAAAGTCATTCTGGAAAATGAAAACTTCAGAAATCTGGACAAAGCTCTGGACAAAAACGGTATCGACAAGGTAGACATGATACTTCTTGACCTCGGTATATCATCGGATGAACTCGATAACTCCGGAAGGGGGTTTACATTCAAGAAAGATGAGCCACTTCTGATGACACTAGGTGATCCGACTAAGTATCCATTCACTGCGAAGGATATTGTGAATAACTGGAAAGAAGAAGATATAGCAAATGTCATCTTCGCTTATGGAGAAGAAAGATACTCGAGACGCATTGCTGCTGCGATTATACGATATCGCGAGAAGAAAAGTATCGAGACATCTCTTGAACTTGCAGAGATAGTCAGTGAGTCAGTTCCGAAAGGGTTTGGTGGTAAACGTAAGATAAATCCAGCCACGAAGACATTTCAGGCTTTGAGGATTGCGGTTAACGATGAACTAGGCGCACTTAGAGAAGGTTTGGTGAAAGGTTTTGCGAGATTGGCACCGGGGGGTGTGATGGCAGTCATTTCATTTCATAGTTTGGAAGATCGTATAGTCAAAAATTTTAATAAAGATCGTAGTGATAAAGATGGTGCGAAAATTTTAACAAAGAAACCGATAGTACCGATAGATCAAGAGATTGCCGAGAATCCAAGATCGAGGTCAGCGAAACTGAGAGTAATTCAAAAGAAATAGCAAAAAATCAGTAAAAAATTAAAAATAAATTTACAAAACATGGCAAAAGCAATAGCACAAACATATAGCATAGCTCACGACTACAGAGCTCACATAACAGCAACTATATTTGGTTTGTGTGCTTTTATGGCTATGTTGTACGCTACGAATATATACAAGACAGTTTCTGCTACAGTTGCACTTGAAGGAACACAAACAGAGATTGCGACATTGTCTAGTTCAGTTGGTAAGCTTGATGCGCAATATCTCAATATTTCTAGATCTGCTTCACCTGATAACCTCAAATCATACGGCCTTTCTGAAGGCAAAGTCAGCGCCTATATCTCTTCTCCAGCATCGCTTGGAAGCGTAGCATTGTCTGGTCATGAATTCTAAACAGAAATTTAAATTACGTATCATAGGCATTTTGATGCTCTGTGGTGCTTGTGTATTGGCCGTGTCTCTATACTCGACGCAGATATTAAATGGAAACGCATATGTGGCGAAAGCTGATAAGCAGTACGTGAAGCCGGCTGTAACTCTTTTTGATAGAGGTACAATATTTATGCAGTCCAAGGATGATACAAATGTTTCTGCTGCGACTGTGTATCAGGGTTATCTCATCTTCATGAATCCGACCTTGGTCATCTCTGGTGATCAGGCTTATCAAGTGTTGTCTCAGTATATCAAGCTCGACAAAGCTGATTTCTTGAGAAGAGCTGCGAAGGCGGGTGACCATTATGAGGAATTGGCACATCATGTTACTGCCGATACTGCCCAGACAATCAGTAGTCTCGGTATAACCGGAATAGGTGTCACGAAGGAAACCTGGCGTTCATATCCAGCAGGTAATATGTCCGCGCAAACTATTGGCCTTATCGGCCAGACAGGATCTGGTTTGAATGTTGAGGGTCATTATGGGTTAGAAAAAACATATGAAGATATTTTGACAAGACCAAATATAGGGACAAGTGCAAATATGTTTGCAGAAATATTTTCTGGACTTGGTCAGACTGTAGGTGGTGGTGAGAAGGATAAAGGAAATATAGTCACAACTCTTGAGCCGACAGTAAATTCTTTTTTGGAAAAAACTCTTGAGCAAACTGTATCTACGTGGCATCCAGACGAAATAGGTGGAGTGATCATGGATCCACAAACTGGTGAAATAGTTGCTGCGATATCATTACCTTCATTTGATCCAAATGATACTTCCAAGTTGAAGAATGTAAGCTTACTCTCAAATCCTCTTGTAGAAAATGTTTATGAGATGGGATCTATCATGAAGCCGCTCACTATGTCGGTAGGTCTCGATACTGGTGCAGTTATGCCTGATTCTACATACGATGATACTGGAACTATGAAATTGAATGGAAAGACAATCGCAAACTATGACGGTAAGGCTAGAGGTGTTATACCTATGCAGCAGATACTTAGCCAATCTCTTAACGTTGGTGCGGCGACTGTGGCATTGAAATCTGGCGCAGCAGCTATGTATAAATATTTCAGTTCATTCGGTTTGGGTCAAAAATCTGGTGTAGATCTTCCAAATGAAGCAACTGGACTCGTAGGTAACTTGAAAAGTGGTAAAGATATTGATGTGGCTACTGCATCATATGGTCAAGGCTTGGCTGTCTCACCGCTTCAGATGATACGTGCCCTCGCTGTGCTTCCTAGTGGAGGTTATCTAGTTGAGCCACACCTGGTGAAGGAGATAGACTATGAAGATGGTACATCGAAGATAATAAGTCCAGTCAAGCAAGGCCCTGTGCTCAAGAAACAAACAGTGGAGGATGTTACAACTATGCTTGTTACTGTCGTCGACAAAGCCTTGAAGCAAGGTGCCATCAAGCGTGATCATTATAGTGTTGCTGCCAAGACTGGAACAGCCCAGATAGCAGATCATGTTCGTGGTGGATATTATTCAGACAGATATTTGCACTCATTTTTCGGATATTTTCCGGCATATGATCCGAAATTCATAGTTTTCTTGTATCAAGTCTGGCCTAAGGGTGCTGAATACGCTTCTGCTACACTGACAGATCCATTCGACGCAATCACTGGTTTTCTGATAAACTACTACAATATCACCCCGGATAGATAGAAAACATGCAATTCATCAAAAAGATAGTAATATCAATACTGAAACTCGAGTCGCGTATCATCATCGCGAAGTATAAGCCTTTTGTGGTCGCTGTGACTGGTAGTGTTGGGAAGACTTCAACCAAGGATGCTATATATTCTGTTATAAAAAATTCCAGTAAATTTGCTCGCAAAAGTGATAAGAGCTTCAATAGTGAGATAGGTCTACCACTCACTGTAATAGGAGTTCCAAATGCTTGGAAGGATATATCTGGCTGGGTAAAAAATGTACTTCATGGTCTGGAACTTATCATTTGGCGATCTGAATATCCTGATTGTTTGGTACTCGAGATAGGTGCTGATCATCCTGGAGATATCCAGAGTGTAACTAAGTGGCTTCACCCAGATATAGTCGTCATGACCAAGGTTAGTTCGACTCCAGTTCACGTGGAGTTTTTCGCTTCACCTGATGATGTCTTCAAGGAGAAGTCGTATCTGGCAAAGGCTGTCAAGGCTGGAGGAACGCTTGTATTACTTGCAGATGACGAGAAGATCATGACTTTGAAGAAAGATAGTCAGGCGAAGGTTGTCAGTTATGGAATGACAGAAACTGCCGATGTCAAAGGGTTAAATCCAATTATTTCGTATGGAAATATGGCACCAACAGGTATTGAGTTTACATTGAGTCTCGATGCTGCAGAGATCCCGGTCAAGGTAAATGGAGTGCTTGGTAATACGTATATTTATCCTCTCATAGCCGCTGCTGCAGTCGGCAAGGCTAGAGGAATGACGGCAGATGATATATCGAAGGGTATGGCCGACTACGTGGCACCAAGAGGGCGTATGAATATCATATCTGGAATAACGGGATCTACAATAGTAGATGATACCTACAATTCCTCACCAGATGCGGCTATATCGGCTCTGGACTCTATAGGTCTAGTTCAATGTACCGGACGCAAGATTGCTGTTCTAGGTGACATGATGGAGTTGGGTAAGTATGCAAGTGATGAACATCGTAGAGTTGGATCTAGGGTCGCTACAGCAGTAAATATACTTGTAACGGTAGGTCCTAGGTCCAGGTTGTCTTTGGTCGAAGGGGCGGTAGGTGCTGGAATGTCTCCGGAAAATATATTCTCATTTGACTCATCTGTAGAAGCTGGTAAATACGTTGCAAGCATAGTTGGTGTAAATGATATTATCCTGGTGAAAGGTTCACAGTCTATGCGCATGGAAAGGGTATCAGCAGCTTTGCTTCGAGAATCTTCGCGTGCTGCAGAGTTATTGGTGCGCCAAGAAAAAGAGTGGTTGGAGAAGAGATAGAAAACATACAATCAGCATACTCGAATGCGCGTGTTTGTGTGTTTATCCAAAAAATGATACTTTATTGAGGCTAGTTGCGTGTTTAATGGCCCTATCGTCTAATGGCTAGGACACGGCCTTCTCAAGGCTGTAATCGGGGTTCGACTCCCCGTAGGGTCACATCGGTGAACGTTGTGAACATCAGTCAGGATGTTGTTATGGTATAATTGTTTATTATGACTACAAACATTCTCATAGGCATGTTAGTTGAACTGGGTAGTGCGGCTATCATTTTTATAGGATTTATACTTGCAATTGTATTTTTTATAATGGCACGCTCGCAGAGTGATGTAATTAAAAAGAAGAAACTTGATAGAAGGGCTGTTTGGGTTTTTCTAGCGCCTATTATTTTTGTCATACTAACGAGAGTTATATGGAATATATTTATTCCTACGACACCAACGATAAGTTCATCAAATACTGAAATGAATTGTAATTTGGTAGCACCCACTTCTAATTCCTCAATTATATGGCACAAGTATTGTGATGACGGTTTTGGTTTTTATTATCCTGAAGGATGGAAAGTTGAATACGCAAGTCTTATCAAATTACTCGTGATTACAAGCCCAGTAATTATTGATTTCCCAGGATACGAAGGTAAGGAGGTTAAGTATATAATTCCTTATGGTATTCAAATTGCTGGTGGACAAATGACACTTCAGACTTATGGTTTTACACTTGTTGATAGTACAGGTAAAGTTTTAGGGCTAGTTAATTCAAACAAATCAATTACTGATAACAGACCTGAAACA
>CAIPWS010000139.1 GCA_903868845.1 uncultured bacterium | reverse complement strand
AAGGATAACCTTACCTATTATAGCCCTGGCTTCCTCAGGATTTTCCTCCAAAAATGCAGCAAATGCATCGCCGAAAACTGTAGCCACAGCACTCTGTGCCTCCATGCTTCCGAGCTTAGCTTTCGTCTGACCTTCAAACTGGATCTCACGCAACTTCACAGAGATAACCGCTGTCAAACCCTCGAGAGCATCGTCACCGGTAAAACTTTCTTCACCACCACCTTTTGCTAGGTTATTATTTTTCGCATAAGTGTTGAGCGTTCTTGTGAGAGCTGTTTTGAAACCAGTAAGATGTGTACCGCCTTCTGGTGTGTGAATATTGTTTGCGAATGCAAGAATGCGAGATGAGACGTCGTCAGCGTATTGGAGTGCGACTTCTACAGACTCGACACCTTCAACTTTCTTCTCAACATAAAAAATACTTTTGTGTGAAGGCTTGAGCAGTTGATTTGTAAAACGAATAAGCGAGACCAAACCACCTTCGAAGAAAAATGTATGTGAAGGAGCATCGACTCCAGTTTCTCTCAAAAAGAAAATCTCATCGTCTTGGCCGAAGCTTGGAACTTGTGCACGAGCATCTATGATACTTATACGCAAACCACGCACCAGATATGCTTGCTGACGCATATGGCCGACGACGCGATGCCATTCGAAATTTACACCTTCCTTGAAAATCTCAGTATCTGGTTCAAATGTAACTATAGTTCCATGCTGCTTCGTTGAACCGATCTTCTTCACAGCAGCCTTTCTCTTTCCTTTCGAATATTCCTGCATATAAATACCTCCATCCTTGTGGACCACAACTTTCATATATATAGAAAGAGCATTCACGACAGACGCACCGACTCCGTGAAGACCTCCAGAAACTTTATAACCTTCTCCACCGAACTTACCTCCGGCGTGCAAAACTGTCATGATAGTTTCGAGAGCTGAAACTTTTGTTTGTTTGTGAATGTCTACAGGGATACCACGACCGTTGTCAGTTACACGAACACGATTTCCTGGAAGAAGAGCTATCTCTATGTCGTTTGCGAAACCACCCATGGCTTCATCACGAGAGTTGTCGAATATTTCTGTAATGAGGTGATGCAAACCATCTGGTCCAGTAGTACCGATATACATGCCGGGACGCTTGCGAACAGGATCAAGACCCTCAAGAACTGTGATCGAGGAGGCGTCATAATTACCCTTTTTTTCTGTGTCTTTTTCTTTTGCCATTTGGAATAAATTTAGTTCAAAATAAATAAGCTCTAAAGCTTTTTATGATGATATTATAGCAAATTTTGGGGTGTAAAGCGAGTAAAAAAAGGTGGAAAATAAGTGGAGAAACAGCCGTTCTGCACAGGCATATATTGACAATAATAGGGCTTGTACTATAGTTCCATACAGATTGTAGATGTATTTGGTTAACTCGGCCTTTTTATCCAAGGAGGATAGAAAATGAACTCATGGGACAAACTTACGCCATCAACCCAAAACGACAAAAAATGGGTGTGGCAGTGGTGGTTGTTGTTCGGATCAACGTACGTGGTGCATATCTTGCTGTGGTTTATTATCACGTTTGTGCCAATCTTCGCATTTGCGGCACATAAAGTGTCAAACTGGCCACTCGCAAGCCTGCTCATCGTCGTCGCAGAGATTCCGATGATGGCAATCGGGGTCTTCACGTACTGGCACTGGGACTTCGTCATCGATGAATACCAGCTTCGGCGGCAATGTTTATGCAAATACGAACACGTTGATTACGTCCGGCAAATATCGATTGACGCACTTCAACTGATTCCGTTCGGTAACCCGATCAATATCGGAGTATCTGTGGTACTGATACCAGCAATAAAACTACTCGCGTACATCATTCGAGGAATATTCTACTGTGTTGTTGCGGTGCTCTCAGCAATCAAGATTCTTCCTGAAGAAATTTAGATATGGCGGTCTGACGACCGATCCATTTGCGAAGCGATGGTGACCTGTAACCATCGCTTTTTGCTTATATTTTAAGCCATATCTTAGTTTGACAATATGCTTCTGTCATGCTATGATTTTTACATAAGTTCTTTGAGTTTGTATGATCAAATGAATTTCAGAATTGAACTAAACTTCCCTATTAAATGGGAATAAATGAAAGAGGAAAAAATGAAAACGATTCACATGACCCCATTTAATGTGGGGATGTTCATTGCCGGCCTAATGCTGATAATTGTTGCGGTTTATCGAATCGCACCGATCCGACTAGACTTCCGCCTGATCTTTGCAAAAGGATCAAACTTAACACCCGATCTGAAGATCGTGAAAAAGACAACACTCGGGATGATTACGCAATTCGTGCCACTCTTCCTTGCGCTAGTGCTGATCATGTGGAAAACCTATGCCAAAGGCGGCTCAAACGCATTGGTCGATGGGATTGGAAGCTCGTTCAAGACGACCGGTCAATTCCTGCCGACCATGATTGTGCTGTTCCCGCTCATGGCGTTTGGAACAGTACTAGCAGGTTTCTACAAAAAAGAAATCGAAGAGATGATCACTGGCACTTACGGATATATTGGAACATTGTTCTCGGCATTCATTATTCCGACGTTGAACAGTGCTGTGGGTCCTATCCAAATACATTGGAAGAACTACATGCTTCAACCAATCATTCAGTACTTCATGACATCGGCAGCATTGATTTGCTGGCCGCTGGTACTGTTTCGAGCTCTAGGATTCGATTGGGAGATTGCACTGCCCATGTATCGGACGAACTGGATAGTGTCAATCATCATAATGCCGGGCTTCATGCTATGGAGCAAAGCGGTGGCGTGTGGTGGTTGGTGGAAAGCCATCAAAGTGATCCTACATCTCGGGTGAAACAACCCAACACTTAACCAGAAATTGCTCTCTTAGCTCCCGCTGTCGCACACGTGTGACCGCGGGATTTCTGCATCCCGCTTTCCTTGCGCCTTGCGTCTTTCTCCTTTTTCCTTGTTCCTTTTTTCTTTCAACTTTTTACTTTTAACTTTT
>CAIPWS010000138.1 GCA_903868845.1 uncultured bacterium | reverse complement strand
TCCATACCAGAAAGACCGTCTGGAGCAGTTATATGATAGAGGCCATCTTTCAGTGCAACTTTAGCACCCATTTTTTTGTAACCTTCTATGAAGAGGTCAATTGGTCTGGCACCTATGACACAGCCGCCAGGTGCAGGAAAAGTCACCTTACCGAAACGTGCCAATATGGGTCCAGTCAAGACGACAGATGCACGCATACCAGCCGCAAGTTTCGGATCAATATCAGTAGATTTTTCTGCGGTCATCGTCGAAGTGTCTATCTCGAGGACATGATCTTTCAGCCATGAAACTTTTGCTCCAAGTTTTTCAAGAATCGTGGTCGTCGTGTCTATATCTGCAGTGTGCGGAACATTTTGAAGTTGTACTTTCTTATTAAATAAAATCGCGGCCGCCATAGCTTTCAATGCAGCATTTTTTGCACCATTTATGTTGATGGTACCTTTCAAGGTCTTCTTGCCTGCTAAGCCTTTTATGGAAAATGAAGGATTCATTGTGCTGCCATTGTAGTAGGTTTTGAGGTTATGTACAAATATGTCAATTCGGTAATGGCTCGTTTGCAGCTCACGATTTTAAGCCACTTAATGACGTTGCCGAGGTACACACACTTTTAGCATATATCAAAAGTCGTCCCTTTTAAGGGCTTACTTTTCATATGCGCTGAAAGTGTGCACTCGAATATTAATAATAGGAAAACCCGTCTGCGGACCGGGTTTATTCCGAGTCTTTCAGACGGGTTAGCGGCCACGATTCAGACGATTGAAGACTTTGTGATATTCGTCTGCACATTTGGGGTGACGCAGAGTGTCCTGCATGTCTTCACCAAACTCAGCGAAGCGGAGCATATCCAACCACTGAATAGCATCGAGCTCCACTCTTTCAATGAGAGCAATCACCACGTGGGATGCGATACCTGCACCTTTAGTAGCATACTCTTTCATCGTTTCGACTAGTTCCTCGCCAGTTACTTCTTTGGCAAGTTCCAGCTCTGCAAATGACTTTACTGCCATATTTGTCTCCTTCTATTGGTTAGGAATTGGAATGTACTACGCTGGCAGAATAGCACAACTATACTTACTTGTCAACCTCTCAAAAACCCCATAAATGCGCTATAAATAAGGCATTGCCACGCATTAAAATCATGAAGCTTATAACCGTCATTCCCCTAACAAAGACTAAAGCCATAGACACTTTGTCTTACTTCACAGCCACAGACATACCTGTAGGGGCTGTTGTGACTGTGCCTATAAGATCCAAGGCGGTGACAGCCATCGTCATAGAATCAAAGCCAGCAGAAGATGCTAAGTCTGCACTCAGAAGCGCCGACTACCAGATACGAAAACTTGGCAAAGTGAAGGCCACCTCATTCTTCCCTGTCACATACATGAATGCTGCAAAAGAATTGTCAGAATATTATGCAACAAGCATGGGAAGCATAATCCGCACACTTACTTCAAAAAACATTCTGGAAAATATTGAGAAGATAACTCCAGCAAATAAGGACGCGTCACCAACTTCCTCATCAACCTCCTTAAACGAAACCTTCGCCGTTCAAGGTGACGATGAAGATCGCATGAGCGCTTGGCGCAGCCTCATACGTCAAGAATTTGCAAGAAAGAAATCCCTCGTCATCTATGCTCCAACGCTGGAAGACATTAAAAACATTAGCGCAAGATTGACGAAAGGCATCGAGGACTATATATTCACTCTACATAGCGATATTTCGAATAAGAAAACATTGGAAACCTGGGAGGCCATTGCCAAGACAGAACATCCGATAGTAGTCATAGCTACCGGATCATTCTCTTGTTTGCCGCGCAGCGATATCGAAACAGTTGTGATTGAGAGAGAAAATGGACGTGGTTGGATCACTAGAAATCACCCGTACATAGACATGCGTTTTGCTTTGGAGAAGACAGCTAGAAAAAATGGTCTAGCAGTATATCTCGCTGACAGCCTTCTTCGTGTAGAAACACTTTATAGATCTGAGAATCATGAGATAGCTCAAGGTTCTCCTTTCAAATGGAAATCCATATCTACAGCAAAAGATGAGCTTGTAGATATGCGTGTGCCTGCAGAGAAAGTTGGAACAGAATCAAATCCACGCACTACAGCCAAAAAAACATTTCAAGTAATATCCGAGAGTCTAGAAAAGGTTATAAAGCAAAGTCGTGAAGACAATAGTCACCTTTTCATCATGGCAGCACGTCGAGGGCTTTCATCTCTCACTGTCTGCAACGACTGCGAGACCATAGTCTCATGTAAGGAATGTTCAGCACCAGTGGTACTTCACGCCTCGAAGGAAAATGGCCGAAATTTCTTCATGTGTCACAACTGCGGAGCAAGGCGTAGTGCAGATGAACTCTGTGTAAATTGTGGTGGATGGAGGCTGACGGCACTTGGCATAGGTACTGAGCGTGTAATAGAAGAAATACTCCAAAAGTTTCCTGATGCAGACATAGTCAGTATAGATGCCGACAATACCAAGACAGAAAAACAGATAAATGCTGCAATGAAAAAGTTTCGTGATAAGCCAGGAAGTATATTGGTTGGTACTGAGATGGCTTTGTTACACCTATCCGAATCGGTCGAGCATATCGCTATTGCCTCACTCGATTCCCTTCTATCATTGCCAGATTTTCGCATACAGGAAAGGATGATGTATGCTCTCATACGTCTGAGAAATCTCGCCAAGAGAACTTTCATAGTTCAAACAAGACGTGCAGAAGAAGATGTTTTCGCTTATGGCATAAAGGGCAATCTTGGAGATTTTTATAGGAATATGATCCGAGAAAGAAAGCAATTTATGTATCCACCATTTTCTATTTTGATAAAGATATCAATTGAAGGTGAGAAAAATGCTATAGCAAAAGAAATGGCAAATATAAAATCCCTTATCGCTCCAGATATTGCACCTAGTGAATTGGATGTCTTCCCTGCATTTACCAAAGCAAATAAATCCAACAATTCTGTCATCCACGGCTTGGTCAAGCTGAATGCAGCGCATTGGCCAATCAATGATCTAGCAGAAAAGCTCAGAATTTTGCCTCAACACATAAGCATAAAGATCGATCCAGAAAGTTTGCTATAATACGCCTATGCCAAAAGAAGGTAATATACCAAATATTGTGCAGAAAGAAAATCCTGTCTTGCGAGAAACTGCCAAGGAAGTTCCTGTGGCAGATATAACTTCAAAAAAGATAAAGGATCTTATAAAAGATATGCGCGTTGCTCTCGCTTCTCAGAAAGATGGGGTA
>CAIPWS010000137.1 GCA_903868845.1 uncultured bacterium | reverse complement strand
GGATAAAGAACAAACTTCATCCTTCATGAGCCGTAAAAAGGGTATGCCTGGCTTTAATCAATCTGAACCAGATTTCCTTATCTCATGTATGGATCGTCATCACAATTGGGCTGTTATTGTGTGCTTAGTTGGCGGTGGACAAGAAATTAATACAGGCGAAGCAGGAATTGGCGAATGGATTGAATCACTTAATCGTACATATCCACATTGGAATATCTACATTTCGCCCAAACTATCAGATAGCGAATATGGTGCTGGTGAAGTTTTAACAGTTCTTGCAAACAGAGATAAAGTAACATATAAAGAAGAATTACATTTATCTGTGTCAATGCGGTCATTTCGTGCTGAAAACGTTTCTCTATTGGTTAAGCAGATTTTAGACCTAGATGTAAATAATGCACGTAATACCCTAAACACAATTAAGGAGAAATATCCTATTGTCATTACTAGAGAAGTTTCCAAAGCCAAACAATGGTTAAAAAGACAAGCACAAGGGTCTGAACGATATGGAATTGTTGTTTCTTCTCAAGCAGAGCGTCTAAAACCACATGCTATTGATGTAAAATCTCCAATGGACCCGATTCATTGGTTTCTAGAAGGAAAGGATGATGTCCGTTCGTCATACTACCTAGAAGATGTTGCTACAGAATTTGATGTACAAGGACTAGAACTAGATTGGGTATGTGTCACATGGGACGCTGATTTCAGATATTCAAAAC
This sequence comes from uncultured bacterium, assembly GCA_903868845.1. Taxonomy (GTDB): domain Bacteria; phylum Patescibacteriota; class Minisyncoccia; order Phycocordibacterales; family PALSA-1337; genus C7867-002. The sequence goes on along the minus strand of CAIPWS010000137.1, from coordinate 784 downwards.
AGGGATGGGAGCATTGGTCTTTTCGAGGAAATCGTTGGCTTCACATAAAAAAAGAACAGCGCATGAAATATCTTAAAAATGCCTACAGAGTACTTTTAACGCGTGCTCGGCAAGGAATGATAATTGTTGTTCCAAATGGTGATGCAGAAGATCCAACTAGAAACTCAAAATATTATGATAGTACTTTTGAATATTTAAAAGAGATTGGCTTTCCTATAATCTAATTTATGAATTGAAGTTCGGGGCTGTTTCTGGCACCGTCACAAAGGCTGCAAGCAGGCGAGTACGCCGAAAAGCAATCAGGCCTTCTGGCAGGAAAAGTTTGCCCGGAATGTAGAACGCGACCGCAGAAACGTGCGCAGTCTGAAGCAACTGGGCTGGAAAGTAATAATCATCTGGGAATGCGAGGCCAGGAACGAAAGCAGACTGGTGAACAGAATAGCCAAAATTAATACAGTCTCACCATGAAGAGCATGAAGGTAATGAAGATAAAACAGGCAGCCTTTTTTTACCACGAAAAACACGAAAAGCACGAAAAAACAGCCGGTTTCACCACAAAGGGCACGGAGAACACGGAGGGAAAACAGGCAGCCATTTTTTACCACGAAAGGCACGAAAAAACACGAACGAAAAAGAAATAATACCAGTCAGCGGATATTTGCGTGGAACGCAAGCATCCGCTGACTAATGTTTTTTCCTTTGTTTCCCATTTTCGTACTACTATCCTCATCTTCTTGTTTTTTTAGAAAGATTCTCATGCGGCCATTTTCATAAATTTCTCAAT
>CAIPWS010000136.1 GCA_903868845.1 uncultured bacterium | reverse complement strand
CTCGGCGCTGGTGCACAAAATCTTATCTTGGGTCAAGTTCAGGGTTTGGGAACAAATACTATTGCTATCATTCCAGGACGTGAACCGACTGGACCATCTGACTCGGCTCAGTTGTATGGTGATTCATTGAAACAAAAAGATTTGGTCGCTTTGCAGAATAAAGCGAATGTCCCAGGACTGAAGTCTATAATGCCTACAGTTCTTGGTGCGGACATTGCGTCATACGAGTCGAATACATATCAGGTCAGTATTTTCGGTGCTACAAACTTGATGGCCGATATCTTTGACTTAAATCCTAAATATGGTTCTTTTTTCACACAAGATGACGTGACATCAAGCAATGATGTAGTTGTCATCGGTTCCAAAGTTGTTGAACACCTTTTCGACAATGCCGATGCAAATCCTGTTGGTCAGAAAATAAAGATAAAAGGACGAAATTTCAAAGTTGTCGGAGCTTTGCCTCCTTCTGGAGGTGGATCATTGTTCAACTTCGATAGTATGGCCATCATGCCATATACGACAGTACAGAACTACCTTTTGGGTATAAAATATTTTCAGCGTATTATCGTTCAAGCAGTATCAGACTCAGCCGTGACTGTGACTGCTGATGATATTCGCGCAACTCTACGCGATTCACACGGAATCACTGATCCAACAAAAGAAGATTTTTCTGTTCAAACTCAGCAGGATCTAGCAAATCGACTTTCTACTATAACTGGAGCTTTGACATGGTTTCTAGTTGCGGTTGCCTCTATTGCTCTGTTCGTCGGAGGTGTTGGTATCATGAATATCATGTTGGTCGCGGTTACTGAACGAACACGTGAAATAGGTCTTCGTAAGGCGATAGGTGCGACAGATAGTGATATATTGTGGCAATTCCTTATAGAAGCTATCATGCTGACTGTTCTTGGAGGTGTCATAGGTATCATACTTGGATCATCATTAGCATTTATCATTGCGCTCATACTTTCTAAGGGCCTAGGTGTAAATTGGCAATTTATATTTCCATGGGGAGGTGCAGCGCTTGGATTTGGAGTGTCAGCAGTGATAGGGTTGGTTTTCGGTGGTTATCCTGCAAGCAAGGCTTCGAAGAAGAGTCCTATCGAGGCGCTTAGGTATGAGTAAAATCTGGCTCAGCATTGCTATTTTATGCTAACAATAATTCTCATTTCCATCGCTACGTTTGTCGCCACATTACTCGGCGGTCTTTTTGCTCTCAAATTGAAAGATAAGTTACATCTCATACTTGGATTTTCAGCTGGAGCTGTCATAGCTGTGGCATTCTTCGATCTTATGCCAGAGTCGCTAAATCTTGGCGGCGTTTTTTATTCAAATTCTACTATTCTTGCCATAACCGCACTCGGATTCGTCATTTATCTTTTGCTCGATCGTTTGGTCTTTCTTCATTTTCATGATCATGATGACAACACGGAACACGCTGACGGAGTATCACATATCGAGAACACTACACATGCACAGCGTGGCATACTCGGCGCAGGCAGTCTTTGTTTTCACAGTTTCCTGGATGGTGTCGCTATAGGTCTCGCATTCCAAGTTTCTGCTGCTATAGGAGCAATAGTTGCTGTAGCTGTATTGGTGCACGATTTTTCTGATGGAATAAATACCGTGAACATGATTTTGAAAAATAAAGGCGAATTTAAACATGCTATTCGATGGCTTGTGGCGGACGCCTTGGCACCAGTAGTCGGTGTAGTCGCAACTATGTTTTTCAAAGTTTCAGAACAAAATCTTGGTGTGATATTGGCACTTTTCGCTGGATTCTTTTTGTATATTGGTGCAAGTGATCTCATACCAGAGAGTCAACATGCACACCCCAAGTTCATGACAACACTCATGACTTTACTTGGAGTAGCCATACTCTATGGAGCTATTCGTTTGGCTGGGTTATAATGTAAGAATGTTAAAGCCGCACATAGTCATACTTGGAGCAGGGTTTGGTGGAACATATGTTGCCAAGAAGTTGGCGAAGTATGTTAAGAATGAAACTATCGATGTAACTATAGTAAATAAAACAAATTATTTTTTATTTACACCACTTCTGCATGAAGTTGCAACAGGGTCACTCAGTCCAACTAGTGTGGCCGAACCACTTCGCGAGATATTTGCTGGAACAGGTATAGCTATATGTCAGGGAGCAGTGAAGTCCATAGATCTAACAGAGAGAAAAGTATATATTGCTAGTGCAAATTCACAACATGCACTTCCTTATGATTATCTGGTTGTAGCGACTGGTGCAGAAACAAATTATTATGGTATTCCGGGAGCGGAAAAGTATAGTTTACCACTCAAGAGCTTGAGTGATGCTGTAAATATACGTACTCATGTCATAGACTGCTTCGAAGAAGCGGTCATGTGTGAGGATCCTGCTGAACGTGCCAGATTGTTGTCGTTTGTAGTAGTTGGTGGAGGTCCGACAGGTGTAGAGACGGTAGCGGAGTTAACAGAATTCATTCATGGAATGATAGATCGCTATTTCAAAAATAATTATTCTTGTGATCATAAAGAAGTCAAAATTACCTTGATACATGCTGGACCAGAGTTGCTACAGCAATTTCAGCCACAATTGAGAAAATCAGTTCTAGATCACCTTAAAGAAAAAGGAGTTGATATCAAACTAGAAGGTAAGGTCACAAATATCACATCTCACACTTTAACTTTGCTAGATAAGACAAATGAGGTTGAAGCAATACCAACAGCAACAGTAATCTGGGCTGCTGGTGTGAAAGCTATTTCACTCGATTTTATAGGAAGCAGTAATACCATATCAAATACCGGTCGTCTGAACACGGATGAATTTTTCAGAATAAGTGGAGATGAAAGGGCTTTTGCTTTGGGAGATACTGCTGGGGCATTACCAATGCTTGCTCAAACCGCTGTTCAACAAGCGGATGTGATCGCTCACAACGTCATTGCCTCGATAAAACAAAAAAAGTTACAGACTTTTGATTTTCATTTGAAAGGTAGTTTGGTGTCTGTAGGAAAATTGTTTGCAGTTGGAGAAGTATTCAAAAAAAGTATACAAGGCCGATTTACATGGTTCGTATGGCGTACGATTTATCTCTTCAAATTTGCATCATCCAAAAAAAGGATACGTATCATGTTCGAATGGGCACTGCAACTCTTTTTCACACGAGATATCACTAAACTGACCTAATGTCTATCAAATTTGCAAAAAACTTTCCTTCACTTGAACTCTTCGAAGAAAGGTTCTTCATGGTGTTCGATATCGTATTGATAGTTTGTACAGGGTCATTGCTTATTGCGAGGATTTTTTCAAATACACCTTGGTTACATGAGTCCATGGCAGTGTTGGCTTTCCTTGGAATAATTCCAGTGGCTATTAGCGCTCTAAAAACATTGGTTGAGAAGCGTATATCAGTAGATTTGCTGGCTTCAATAGCTTTGGTATTTTCATTGTTTGCACAGGAATGGTCATCTGCAGCCTTCATAACGCTCATGTTGGCTTTCGCTAGAATATTTGATCTCATAACAGAGACCAGAGCAAAAAAGACTATACAGAGTCTTATGAAATATCATGTTGAGAATGTCCGTATAAGGATCGGTGATTCTGTGAAGGATATTCATATAAGCGAAGTAAAGCCTGGAGATTTGGTTATTGTTGAGTCTGGAGACAGGGTACCAGTAGATGGTCTGGTTGTCTCAGGACAAGCAGATATCGACGAGTCTTCATTGACTGGTGAAAGTGAACTGATACCCAAGAAAGCTGGTGACAAAGTTTTTACTTCAACTGTAAATGAATCAGGATCACTTATAGTTAAGACTGAGAAGGTTGGAGCTGATACGACTCTTTCTAGGATGGTCTCACTTGTGGAGGAGGCGAGTCGTGACAAAAATAAGGCAGAACTTGCTGCGGACAAATTTACTCAGTGGTATATAGCTGTATCGCTTATAGTCTCGATCGGTCTTTACCTACTCGGTTTCCAACCGAAAGTCATTTTGTCTATTTTGCTTGTTGTATGTGCAGATGACATCGCTGTTGCTATTCCTCTTGCATATACAGCGGCCATAGCTTATGCAGCAAGACGTGGAGTTATCGTGAAGGGTTCAAGTGCTTTCGAACAACTCTCTAAGGTGAAATATATTTTGACGGATAAGACAGGGACTCTAACACGAGGAAAACCGAAAGTTGTGGACATACATATGTATGGTCTTTGGACTCGTGAAGAGATTGCGAAACGTTTTGTTGGTGGAGCTGCTGAGTCCAAGCATGCTATTTCTAGAGCTATCATGGAATATGCCAGCGAATATAAGATAGAGCCACACTTGCCTGACGAATTGAATGAAATACCTGGTGAAGGTATATCGTTTAGCCACGATGGTGAAGCGATGCTTATGGGAAGAGTTTCATTCGTCGAGGCTCGTGGTTCACGCATATCCGATGTGGTGAAGAAGGATATTCAGACTGAGAAAGATGCTGGACGAGGTATAGTTTGTCTTTCTGTAAATGGAGAAGTGGCTGGACTACTTTCTTATGTAGATGAATTACGACCACATGCTACAGAGATCATAGCAGAAACTCGTAAGCTCGGAGTGAAGGAGTGGCATATGTTGACGGGAGATAATGAAAAAGCAGCATCGAATATTGCTCACGAACTAAACTTGAGACATTTCCATGCAAACATGACACCAGAAGGTAAGGTTGATCTCATAAGGAAGTTTGAAAAAGAAAATAGCTCGTCTTCCAGTGTTGTCGCTTATATAGGTGACGGTGTAAACGATGCAGCGTCTCTAGCTTTGGCAGATGTTTCTATTGCAATGGGTGGTATCGGCGCAGACTCAGCCATAGAAGCATCTGATGTCACTATCATGAAGGACCATATAGACAGAGTTCCAGAAGTTATAACTATGGCTCAGAAGGTGAAGGGTATTATGCATCAAAGTTTTTGGATCTGGGGTATCACAAATGGCATAGGACTCATCTGGGTTACTGTAGGAATACCAGGACTTGGACTTCTCGGTCCAGTCGGAGCTGCAACATATAACTTTTTGACAGACTTCATTCCTATAGTCAATGCATTGCGCGCTGGTCGTAAGTAGCCCATAATATAGAAGTACAAATTGGTGAGTTAATTATTAAGGTCGTTTTAATTTTGTAATATTAATAATATGTTTACAGTATTTACAGTAGGTCGTATCATCTTCGGTTTGTATTGGCTCTTGGCAGCTTTCAATCACATAAAGAATCACAAGGGCATGACAGGTTATGCTGCTTCGAAGGGTATTCCTGCACCAGGGGTTTCAGTCATAATATCGACTATTTTGCTCATCGTAGGTGGCCTCTCAATAATCACAGGTTACATGGTATTCATCGGTCTTATCGCTTTGATTGTTTTCTTGGTTGGAGTCACATTTACTATGCATGCTTTTTGGAAGGAGTCAGATCCTATGACAAAGATGAACTCCATGATCAATTTTCAGAAGAATATTGCTCTCATCGGTGCTTTGCTCATGTTGTTAGCTATAGCCTAAACATCTAAGTATTAGTTATAATATATAGGTGGTAAATCAAAAAGAAATAATAGAGTTGACTGGTTGTGAGGTGGAAGTGTTTCCACAGACTTTGTACAATGTTTCGCATGATGCGAGCATATTCGAAGTAAAACCAGAGGCTTTGTTGCATCCGAAAAATGTGGCAGTGCTCAGCAAGTTAGTTCAATATGTGAGCGATCGTGCTGGTACTCGTAGTGACGGTATGGCTGAGATGAACATAACTGCACGCTCAGCAGGAACTGATATGAGTGGTGGGCCACTAGGTCAGTCCCTTATAGTAGACTTTACGAAATATTTCAATAATATAAAAGAAGTTGGTGACGGCTACGCGGTCGTAGAGCCGGGAGTTTATTATAGAGATTTCGACAAAGCAACTCTGGCTCATGGTGGCCAGATCCTTCCAAGTTACCCAGCCTCACGTGAGCTTTGTACGGTTGGTGGCATGATATCGAACAATTCAGGTGGAGAGAAAACTCTCACTTATGGAAAAACAGAGAAATATATTCGTCGAGTGAAAATGGTTTTGGCAGATGGAAAAGAATATGAATTTCGATCACTTACTTTGGCCGAGCTTGAACAACAAAAGAAGTTTCCAAATTTACAAAGTGAGATATATAGAAAGATGCATGAGCTTATAGACGCAAATTTTGACGTGCTTGAGAAAGCTCGTCCAGAGGTCTCGAAGAATTCATGTGGATATTATCTTTGGAATGTTTTGGATAAAAAAGCAGGGACTTTCGATCTTACCAAAATGATAGTTGGCTCGCAGGGAACACTTGGTCTCGTGACAGAGATAGAGTACGGTCTTGTCGTACCGAAGCCACATTCACGTCTCCTTGTCGTCTTTCTGAAGGATATGAAAAGTCTTGGAAGAGTCGCTTCCGAGATAATGAAATTCAAGCCAGAAAGCTTCGAGTCATACGATGATCATACTTTTCGTGTGGCTGTGAAGTTTTTACCATCACTTATAAAGCAGTTGAAAGGAAATGTCTTCAGACTAGCTATAGGATTTTTGCCTGAGCTTTGGGCTGTTATACGTGGCGGAGTGCCGAAGATGGTGCTTATGGCTGAGTTTACGGCTAGCACGGCTGCTGGGGCTGTATATGAGGCGGAGCAGGCAGAGAAGGCTCTCCAAGCCTTGATAGGTGATGGTGTATTCAAGGCGCGCACCGAGGTTACTCGTTCTGTTTCCGCTACTGACAAATACTGGGTCATACGTCGTGAGAGTTTTAACATGTTGCGCAAACATTCTGGAAAACTTCGAACAGCACCTTTCATAGATGACTTCGTGGTGAGACCAGATCATTTATCTGAATTTCTTCCACAGCTTTACGATATCTTAGATCAGTACCGGTTGACTTACACAATTGCTGGGCATGTCGGTGATGGAAATTTCCACATCATTCCACTCATGGATCTACATGATCCGAAGGTGCACAAGGTTATTGAAGATTTGTCAGTGCGCGTTTACAAACTTGTTCACAAGTTTGGAGGTTCTATTACTGGCGAGCACAACGACGGCATCATACGTACACCTTTTGTGAAGATGCAGTATGGTGATGAGGTATACAGTCTTTTCGAGAAAACAAAGAAGATATGGGATCCTCGCGGAATTTTCAATCCCGGTAAGAAAGTTGGTGGAACTCTCGAATATGCGTTTAAGCATATTGTGAATCAGTAGTATGCTATTATATAGCTCATGTCAACAGCTATTTCTGTAAAAAACCTTACCAAGTCATTTGGCAAATTTACCGCTGTAAACGACGTCTCTTTTGAAGTCGAAGCTGGTACGACTTTTGCCTTCCTTGGTCCAAATGGTGCGGGGAAGACTACGACCATAAAGATGCTGACAACACTCGTAGATCCGACAGCGGGCTCTATAGTAGTAAATGGTTTCGATCCCACCAAAGATGCACTCAAGGTCAGAAAGTCATTTGGAATAGTTTTCCAAGATCCAAGCTTAGATGATGAACTCACTGCATATGAGAATATGTTTTTCCATGCTGGACTTTATGGTGTACCAAGAAAAGACACACCAGCACGTATAAAAGAGATGTTAGAGTTTGTGGAACTTTGGGATCGTCGTGATAGTTTGGTCAAGACTTTTTCTGGAGGAATGAAACGCAGACTTGAGATAGCTCGTGGTCTTCTACATACACCAGCAGTTTTGTTTTTGGATGAGCCAACTGTTGGTCTAGACCCACAGACCAGAAATCATATTTGGGAATACATAAAGAAGTTAAATAAAGATCGAGGCCTCACAGTCTTTTTCACGACTCATTATATGGATGAGGTTGAACGTATTGCTGACAAAGTAGCGATCATTGACCATGGAAAAATGATAGCAAATGATACGGCTGCCAATATTATCGCAAAAGCCGGTACACAAACTCTTGAAGAAGCTTTCATAAAGCTAACTGGTCATACCATACGTGCAGACGAGGCTACTGCGGCGGACGCATTCCGCAAGATGGCCGCTATGCATCAAGGAAAAAATCGTAGATAACATTTCCAAATTCATTTCTAAACCAAACCAAATTCTTCATCATGAAATCAAATTTTATTTACGTCATATACATTCTTTGGCTCAGACAAATCAAGCGTTATTTTCGTTCGCGTGCCCGCATGATTGGCTCTCTCGGTCAGCCTATTCTTTTCTTGGTAGCACTTGGTTATGGACTCGGTCCAACTTTCGCCAAGGCTGGAGGTGGTAATTATATCCAATTCCTCGCACCTGGTGTTATAGCCATGGGCATTTTGTTTACTGCAGTTTTCTCCGGTATAGAAGTTATATGGGATCGCCAATTTGGTTTCTTGAAGGAGACTTTGGTGGCACCTGTCAGTCGTTTTTCTGTAATGCTTGGAAGAACTCTAGGTGGAGCGACCGTTGCAATGCTCCAGGGTGTTATAGTCCTTATCATATCGCTATTCATTGGTTTTCATCCGACTCTGACACTCATACCTGCTGCAATTCTTTTTATGCTCGGCATCGCAATTGTCTTTACAGCTCTTGGCACCGGCATAGCGTCTGTTCTAGAAGACATGCAAGGATTTCAGCTCATCATGAACTTCGTGGTGATGCCTATATTTTTCTTGTCAGGAGCTTTGTTTCCACTTGAAGGTATCATTGGAAATGTAGCCAAGTTCAATCCACTTACTTATGGTATCGACGGTTTGAGGTACACGCTTACAGGAGTTAGTTCAATATTTGGTGGTGTTTGGTTTGATGCTCTGATACTCGCAATAGTCTCAATAGTTTTCTTGATCATAGGTGCGCGCTTGTTCAAAAAGATTCAGGTGTGATTACCAAGGATACTTCTCACCATTCCACCAGAACTGACCAGTCTCAGGTCTTGTTATGGCGAGTTTGTATATATTTTCTGCTGCCTGCTCTGGTGTGAGGTCAGCATCATCGCCACCGATCGCGGTTTTGACCCAACCAGGATTTATACAAGATGCTGTAATGTAGTCACCATTCTTATTGTTTATAGGACCCTCATGTTTGAAGCGTAATGCTAAAGTGCGCATGTACATGTTGAGCGCGCATTTGGATATTTTGTATGCAGGATAATGATATGGCTTGCGGGACTTTTCAATAGAGCCAGTATCTGCAAGAGAGCCAGCAGCGGAGGATATGAATATGACATGACCGTTCGTGCTCATGCATGGAATCAAAAATTCTGTCGTGCCGACTGCACCAAGAAGGTTTACTTCCAAAGTTTTTCTCAATGTTTCCACGTAGACGTGAGTTTCATCGTCATCGAACATTACACCAGCATTGTTGATGAGGATGTCGATTGGGGTTTTATCTGCTTCGCATTTTTTGAATACATGCTTATGGAACTCGTTCATTGAGTCTGTTGAAGTCAGATCCAACTGATAGATAGTCAGATTTTTGTCGTCGAAATCTACTTTACCAGTCAAGGAAGTGCCGATGACTGCAAAGTTTTCTGCTAGAAACTTTTTTGCTAGAGCTTGGCCTATGCCACTACTGACCCCTGTTATGAGAACAGTTTTCATGACGAAATTATACCACTACTCATACCTAAGCGCCTCTATAGGATTGAGTCCTGAGGCCTTGCGTGCTGGATAATATCCGAAGACTATACCTATGAATGCTGAAACACCGAAGGCGAGTAAGACTGAGGAAGTTGATATAGAAGACTGCAAGATACCAAGTGCAGTGATGGCATACGAGACCAACCAACCCAGAAGAACACCTATAGCTCCACCTATAACAGTGAGAGCAACAGCTTCTGTGAGAAACTGGATATTTATATCATGACGCTTTGCACCTATGGCCTTTCGTAGACCAATTTCACGAGTGCGTTCTGTAACTGTAGTCAACATCATGTTCATGATACCGATACCTCCAACAACTAGAGATATTCCGGCAACTGCTCCAAGTAACATCGTAAATGTACCAGTAACACTCGATGCCGCAGAAACTATCGATGCCTGGTTCAAGACATTGAAATCAGCCTGAGTAGGATCACTAATATTGTGTCTCTGTAAAAGCAGTGTAGTAATATCAGCCTGCACCTGCGTCATGACATCTGGAGAAGTTGCAGAAATACTCAAAGTAGAAAGATAAGTTGTTTTTCCAAGTAAGAAAAGTTGCGCATCTTGAAGTGGAATATATATTGCGTCATCTTGGTTATTGAAGCCGCTAGAACCCTTCGATACGGTCACTCCGACAACTGTAAATGGCATTCCTTTTATAGCTATAGTCTGACCAACTGGCTCAGTTCCTGTAGCGAAGAGGTCGCTAGCTGTAGTTGGACCTATGACGGCTACACGCGCAAGATTTGCGCTATCTGCATCTGTAATAAATTGCCCGTCATTTACTTGGATATTGTGTACATTCAAATAGGATGCTCTGACACCATTTACGGTGGTATTTGTATTTGTACCTTTTGCTGTGACTTGATATCTACCGGAAACTTCTGGGGACATATCTGTTATGTTGGATATCTGATTTGATATAGCTGTTGCATCTTCTGGCGTCAGTGTTTGTGCACCACCCCTTCCAGCAGATGGACTGTAACCAAATGATCTTTGAGCTCCAGGCATTATCATTATCAAGTTCGAGCCAAGTGATTGAATGTTCGATTGTATTGAACTTTGTGCGCCTTGACCGATAGCCACCATGATTATGACAGAGCTTATGCCGATCACGATACCAAGCATGGTAAGGGAAGTGCGAACTTTGTTCGCTGTCAGTGCTGAGAATGTTTCATGTAATATATCTTTTGTTGTCATTTGATTAAGATTTTCTCTTACCATCGTTTATAATTCTTTTTTCATGACCACGACCATCTTCGACAATAAGACCATCTTTTATGTAAATGATACGGTCAGCATGTTCAGCGACCTCACGTTCGTGTGTGATCAGAACTATTGTTCTTTTGAATTCTCTATTCAATTTTTGAAATGTTCCAAGCACAATATCTCCAGTCTGCGAGTCTAGGTTTCCAGTAGGTTCATCAGCAAGGATGAGCGACGGATCATTTACTAAGGCTCTAGCGATAGCGACGCGCTGTATCTGACCTCCAGAAAGTTGGTTGGACATATGATCGAACCTGTCCTCATCCAATCCGGCACTCGTGAGAGCATTTCTCGCATGCTTCGTACGTTCCTTTTCTGGTACCTCAGCATATATGAGTGGCAACATGACATTTCGTAGGGCAGTAGCACGTGGTAATAGGTTGAAGGATTGGAAGACGAAGCCGATACGGTTGCGTCTGATATCTGCCAACTCATCATCAGTAAGCTCAGACACATCATGTTTATCTAGGTGATATGTCCCAGATGTTGGTGTATCCAATGCACCAAGTATGTGCATGAGTGTTGATTTACCACTTCCAGATGGACCCATGATGGCAACAAATTCTCCGTCTTCAATGGTAAATGTAACGCCGCGCAAAGCACGAGTTTCGTTGTCACCGTTTACATATGTTTTTGTTATATTTTTTACTTCAATCATACTTTTTGAATCTAAAGTGAATGAATTAATTTCCAGCCGGTCTTCCTCCTCTTCCTCCACCTAGGCCAGATAATAGACTTGGTGTTGCTGTTGTCGTCTGTGTTGTAGCACCGCTTATTGTTCTAGTAACTACAAACTGTCCTTTTGTAAGTCCAGAGACTATTTCGGTGTTTGTATTATCAGAGTCACCGACTGTAACGTTTATCTTGGCTGGAACGGTGTTTGTGGATACGGTGATACTTCTTGTAAATCCTCCCATGCCAGTAGATGATGCGACCGATGGTTTGTCTAGAACCTGTACATAACTTGAACCTTGCTGAGTCTTGACCGCACTGTTCGGCACTATGAGAACGCCGTCCTTTTGAGAAGTGATAATATTTGTATTTATACTCATACCAGGCTTGATGCGGCTATCTTGCGTATTTATGGCAATCTTGACTCCATATGACACGACTCCAGATGAAACTGTACCTATCTGATCGACTACGCTGACTGTTCCAGTGGCGGTAAATCCGCTGATGGCATTGAAGGTGACATTTGCGGGCTGACCAACTTTGACCTTTGCGGCGCTGACCTCGTCGAGTGATATTGTGGCCAACATCTGTGTTCCAACAACTGTAGCAATGACTGTTCCGCTATTTGCTTGACCGAAAGCGTTGACTGGAATGCGACCTACGATTCCGTCATAAGGAGCACGAATGAAATAATTTGAATAAGTTCTTTGTTGTTGAGCCAAACTTATCTGAGCAGCTTGTATATCGTACTGATCTGCACCTGTCGTTAGGGAAGCATATGAATTTTCTGCAGTTTGAATAGAGTTTTGAGTTGAGATCAAGTTCGTAAGATCTGAGTTTGCTTTGCTTGACCAGGTATTTACGTTTGCAATTGTGGTTGCAGATGTCTTGGACTGGTAATCTGGTTGAGTGTTGGTGATGAAGGTTACAGCGTTTTGAGCATCTGTAACCGCTTTCGAAACCATCTGAATAGTAGTCAATGTGTCTGCCAATGCAGCTTTTATAGTTGAAGTAGCGTCGGTTCTATT
>CAIPWS010000135.1 GCA_903868845.1 uncultured bacterium | reverse complement strand
CATTTATGACAATAGGCATGAAGAATATAAGAATGCATGCCAAGATTGCTGCGAGAAGTATATAAACAAGTATGGAACCAATAACTCTATGCACTCCGTACCTTTTCAGACGTCGTATGACAGGCTCGACAGCAGAAGCTATGATGACGGCCGTAACTATGACCAAAACTACATCCGAAAGGTAGTACAAAGCTGCCAATCCGATTGCGATAAGGAAAAATCTAAATATAGTTCCGCTGTTTATGGTTATTTGGAAGTCTTTTGATGTATCTGACATGGAATTATTATATCATGAAGTATTTCTTGAATGGTTCCGCATCCTTATACCTTCCGATAAGTGCCATATTGAGGCCTTCATTTACAAAAATCTCATTTGCAAGCTTCGACACATCTTCGGAAGTAACCTTACGTATCTTGGCAATAATATCTTCTGGAGATTGAACCACACCTTTCAAAGCATCTTGGTATCCGCAATATTCGGCTCTAGAATCTGAGGTTTCCAGACCAAGCAATGTTGTTCCAGATATATATTCCTTCACCTTGGCCAATTCTATATCGTCGACTAGCTCCTTTTTCATACGACGACATTCTTCCAAAATACTTCGTATACCCTCTTCAACTCGTGTATTGTCTACCCCGGCGGATATAGATAAATATCCGTGGTCAGTGAGTGCGTCGTTATCAGCCTTGATGTAATAACAGATGCCTAGCTGTTCACGCATTTTAGAAAATAATCTCGAGCTCATGCCACCACTCAGTATAGAAACAAGGACATGCATAGTTGGTATCCTTTTGTCAGTTATACAAAATGATCTAAATCCTATGATGAGGTGTGTCTGATCTGTCTCTTTGAATGTCGTCGCTATCGCTGGTGAACTCTGTTGCTCTTTTACAGCTAGTTTTGGTTCAGGCTTATTGGTATTGGCCTTTTCGAAGGCCTTGGTGACTTGCTCAATTATCTCTTTCTCATCAAATGAACCGGACAATATAACCGTAGTTGAATGCGTCGTGTAACGACGATCTCGATATTCAAGCATTTTTTCTCTAGTGATAGATTTTACTATTTCCTCAGTACCGGCTATATCCCAACCAGCCGGCTGATCGCCGTAAAGAAGCTTCGTAAACACTTCCGAAACTTTTTTCTGCGGGAGGTCGTTGTACATGCGAATCTCTTCGACTATAACCCCCTTCTCTTTTTCCAATTCTGCTGCATCAAATGTTGAATTTAGATAAATGTCAGATATAACGTCGACTATCTTGCCGGCGTGCTTCGATGCAGCCTTGGCATAATATCCTGTATATTCTTGGCCAGTAAAAGCGTTGTAATGTGCACCGATAGAGTCCAGTTCACGAGAAATATCACTAGCCTTCGGCCTCTTCGCTGTTCCCTTGAAGCACATATGCTCTAGGAAATGAGAAAGACCGTTTATGTCTTTTGTCTCGTATTTTGAGCCGGTTCTGACCATGACAAGGGCCGTCACAGAAGGATTGTCCTGCATAGGGACAGTTATGATGCGTAGTCCGTTTGTGAGAGTAATGGTTTTGAAAGTCATGGGATTGAATGTTGGATGCTGGACGTTGAATGTCGTGTAGGTTACTTTAGCAGATTTTGAAGTGAGGCGATACTATGTGTTGGGGGGTACACATATTTTTTATGTCTTCGAGCACTTTAACGGAAAATCCGGCAGTTTATAAGGCCTCACAAAAGTGATAGAAAAGCTGTGAGGAAAGAAGGGAGTTATCTGAAGAGACAAAACTTTATGATAAAGAAGTTTATTTTAGAAAGCTAAGAACATAACAAAAGACTGAAACATACTTATTTAGCACATAAGGAAATTGAGCCTTAAAATGGCCTAATTTCCATATATACTCAAAGAGCACGCCTGGCTGAAGAGCGATTCTTAATGACAAACCCCTCAACCTTCTCATTTTCCACAATATCCTTATAACCAAGCTCTATCGCATCGAGTAAGTGTTCCCTTCTATTATCCAGTGATGAAGTCTTGAGTGGTCGCGACGGCTTTATGAGCAAAATATTTTCGTCCGTACTCACAAGGTTCACAAGATTTGTCTCAAAATACTTATTTATCGTCCTCTTGAGCGCGTCATTGCAAAACCAAGAATAAAACTTCAGCACAAAGTTTGCACTAGCATTGTGATTTATAGTATCTATAGCCAATATCTTGTCAGCACCAAGACTCTTGGCTTTCTTGATATTATCAGCCAGATTCGCAGAAATAGCACCGTCTATATATCTTTTACCATTTACGGTAATCTTTTTTCCATAGACCATCGGCATCGCACTTGAAGCACGCAATGCCTCAAGAATATTGTCACCAGATCTATTTGAGAAATAATGTGACTCACCAGTAACAAAATCTGTCGCACCGATATACAGATCTATCTTCGACTTGCTTATAGCGTCCACGTCCAACTTGTCTTGCTTACCGAACACTTCATCTATGAGATAGTCTATATCGATAACCCTATTCAACCTTCTATACGACACCAACTCTTTTGTAGATAATAAGTTAGACCAAATATTTCGAATAGAGTCATGCTGACCTGACACATAATACGCCAACGTCCCTGTACTACCAGAACTACCTATGACCATATCTGGATTTGTAAGTTTGTAGTGCTCTATAAGACCGAGAATAGTCCCGACAGAATACGCGCATGACATGCCACCTTCAGAAGTGATGAGCGCCAGCATAGTATTACTTCACCTTTTCCACCAACCACTTCACAAGATCCGCCTCCGCGATACGCTCCTGCTTACCATAGTCACGATCACGAACCGTGACACCAGTTCCCTTTTCTATAGTGTCGAAATCAACAGTTACACAAAATGGTGTACCAATTTCATCTTGTCTGCGATAGCGCTTGCCGATATTTCCGTTGTCATCAAATGTGACACCTTGCAATCCAGCCTTAGCAAATTCTGTCTTGAGAGTTCCAAAAACTTCACGAGCTTTGGTCACAAGTGCTGGCTTATTTTTGAGTAGTGGAAAAACCGCAACCTTGAAAGGTGCGACTGCAGGAGACAATTTCAAAAAGACGCGTTTTTCTTTCTCATTTTCATCACCCACTTCACTTCCCATACTGTCCTCAGTATATGCATCTGTAAGAACTGCCAAAACTGTTCTGTCTAGACCAAACGAAGGCTCGATACAATGCGGTACGAAGCGCTCCTTATTTTCTTCATCAAAATACGAAAGATCAACCTTGCTATACTCGGCATGCTGCTTCAAGTCGAAATCTGTACGATATGCCAAACCATAAAGCTCTTTTTTTCCAAATGGAAAATCAAATTCAAAGTCTATAGTTCTCTTTGAATAATGGGCACGCTCGCCGTCTGGAACCTCAAGCTCGTGAACCTTCGATGCATTGAGACCGATATCAGAAATAAAACCATGAACTTGCTCTTGGAAATGACTGAAGGCCTTTGACCATTCTGCTGGTTTGACGAAATATTCTATCTCCATCTGCTCGAACTCGCGTGAACGAAATATGAAATCTCTTGGAGCGATCTCATTTCTAAAAGCCTTACCTATCTGTGCCAAACCGAAAGGTAAAGATGGGTGGAATGTATCCAAAACATTTTTGAAATTCACAAACATACCTTGAGCTGTTTCTGGTCGAAGGTATGAGACCGCAGTAGCATCTTCAGCTGCACCAACATGAGTCTTGAACATCATATTGAACTGACGAACTTCTCCGAGTGCACCACTACAATCAGGACACTTCTTTGTTGGATTACCACTTGCATCCGCCTCCAACTGATCTGCGC
Organism: uncultured bacterium; assembly: GCA_903868845.1. Classification (GTDB taxonomy): domain Bacteria; phylum Patescibacteriota; class Minisyncoccia; order Phycocordibacterales; family PALSA-1337; genus C7867-002. Next base: position 3,433 of record CAIPWS010000135.1, on the reverse strand, counting down.
GAAAACGATGCTGACACTTCTTACATTCAACCAAAGGATCAGCAAAACCACCGACGTGACCGCTAGCTTCCCAGGTTCTTTGATTCATGAGAATAGCTGCATCCACTCCATACATATCTTCACGATCATCTACAAAGCGTTTCCACCATATTTTCTTAATATTATTTTTCAGTGCAACTCCAAGTGGTCCATAATCCCAAGTACCAGCCAAACCACCATATATCTCAGAGCCCTGAAATATAAAACCTCTCCTTTTGCACAATGAGACTATAGAGTCCATGACCTCATTTTCTACTTTGCCTTTTTGATCTTTTGACATGTGAGAATTGTATATCAAAGGAAGTTTGCGCACAACCACAGATAACACACACATACACACAAATAACGCCGCAAAATTTCTTGAGATTCGCAGGCTGCCCTATTTCACGACTATACCGTCAGCTGACTTGAAGGCTGGATCTGTGCTAAAACTGGTCAACATCTGGTCCTGAGCGCTCTGAAGTTGTGTATTTGTGAAGCTATCCAAAGCTGTAAATACCGAACGACCAACAAGCACAGGTGAAGATCCAACAAGATCAACTCCTGGTAATAGAGATATTTGGAAGTCAGCCTCTCTTCTTCGTGAGGCATTGTCTGCATAGCTCATATTTCCTATGTTCCAAGTGACGATTCCTGTATTTACATCAAACGTTACAGACTCGCTGCTTGGGCTGACATTTCCTAACCACTTAACATTGGCTGGAAGATTTGCAGTAACTTTGGCGTTGTTCACAGAGTTCGAAGTGTTGTCGACAGTCCACGCGACTGTATACGATGTTTCTTGATCTGCCTTTGGTGGAATAGGTCCAGTGTTTATAAATGGACCAAATGACCTGACCACGCGACCAGACAATGAAACTTGTGATGGAATTATAATATTTCTTGAAGCAGCAGCAGTGAGGTTGCTAGATACTTGTGACTCCTGACTTCTATCTCCAGAGACATTGGCAGTCATGGTGACAGTTGGATTTACTACCACGTTTGAACCATTTGCAAGATTTCTAGGAATGATTGAGAATAGTGCGCTTCCGGATTCTCCAGCACCGATAGAGGCAAGAGCAGGTGTTGTCTGTTGATTCCATATGATGTCATTTGTCGTTGAACGGAAATAGCCATCGTTTGGAGAAATTGAATTTTTGTCATAAGCATTTCCAGACAAATGCACGGTGATAATAGCGTTAGTAACTGGTACAGTCAGATTGTTGAACCAGGAGACAGAGATCTGGTGCGCAGAATTGAAATCACCGACGAAATCGTTGGTTGCTTTGTCGTTGTTAATAGCCAAACCAACAGACAAAAATGGTTTCTGAATAGCTATATCCTGTTGAACACTCATATACTGTGTACCGATCTGATTTGCATTTGACGAACTCTGAGCACCAACCACAAATCTGAATGATCTGGTATCGCTATTTTCACCTTGTAGTTTTCCGTGAACAGTCACGCTACTTTGACCTCCTGGTGGTATGTCCCCTATTCTCCAAATAGAATTGTCTGTTGCAACTGGTCTCAAATTCGAAGACATGAAGATAAATCCAAAAGGATAATTTGCATCCAACAAAATATTTCTAAGGGTTTGACTTGAGTTGGATTTCACATTGACCTTAAGATCAAATTCTTGGCCAGATGTAATCTCCTTAAATGACGAGACATCAACTATGATTGGTGACGAATTTATAAGGACTTGATATGACTTACTTTTGGTAAAGACAGCTGTTGATCCCTTTATTCCGTAGGTCAATGAGACCACGACTTGCTTCTGAACATTTTCTTCTCCGAACATAATAGCTCTGACTGTTTCATGTGTAGAGATTCCTGAATTGAGATCTCCTATCATCTTCACATACTTCGTTAACTCTTGAGTTGGATTGTTGGGATCTGTTGTTCCTGCTGGAAAAGCTACAGACATATCGACTAACTGAAGGTTAACGCTATTGTTATTTGTAACCGCCACATCAAATGAAGCCGGTTCTCCACCTGGAATAGATATAGGTCCAGTTATAGTCACATCTATATTGTTTGCCGAAATAAGATTCTTTCCATTGAAAAACAAGTATCCACCAATACTTACTGCTATGACACAGAAGACTATTGAGGCTATAAGTAATTTTGTAAAAAATGACATTGAATTATCTTCGTACTTTTCATTGAGGTCAATGGGCTCATCTATGACCTTCTCATCTGACCACGACTTCTGAACTGTCGATGTATCGTCGTGATATCGCAATTTTCTACGCGTTCTTACATCTGGAGCTTCACGTGAATAAAGTGACTTCTTCAAATCCTCTATTTTGCTTTTTTCTTCTGGGGGCATTTGCCTATTATTCTATCACAAATGAGATTCTTTCAATGCTTTGTTAATATGTTGATTTATCATGGTCTTTTTACTCTTTGTCAGTTCGAGCAGGCTTGGCGTGTAGTCATTTGAATAGATAAAGCTATGCATCTCCTTATCATCTCCAATATATCCAAGTGCATGCATAATACGGATTACCAGTAAGGATTCAACGGTTTCGAGGTTTGACGATTCTGAATTGGTCGCCGCTTGACTGGTGCTCAAAAAAATGTGACAAGCATATATAGCCTCAAATAATTGCACATTCGCCTCTTCACCTTGAAGAAGGCGGCGTAGGAGTAAAGCGATACGAGCCCAGAAAATTGTTTCTTTTCCACCATCAAGTGGTTGAGCACTGGTCAATCTCCAAACCTCTTTTCCACGCACCAAAGAAAATATTCCGAACGAGTAATCACTTGTATGATATCTCAACTTCGATTTCTCAAAGCGAATACCTTGGGCGACAGCCCTGACCAAACCAAGATCTTGAGTGAAAATACTGATAAGCTTGCCCGCCTCGCCGTAAGAGCCGGACCCAACAATAAATCCTGGAGTTGTGTGGATAGCATGCATTGAGATAAAACTATTTCAGTCCAACCTTCACAACAAACTCACCAATTTTGATAGATTGAACTTCCCCTCCAACGCTTCCCCATTCAACACCATTGAGTGATGTTGTGTGTGAAATTGTCTCCATATTTTTTTCTATAAATTTACGACCAGCTTCGTCAGTTTCAATGATCAGAGTCGCCTTATCACTGACCGTCAATCCTTTTTCTTTGCGTAAGTCCTGAATAGAGCGCATAAGCTCACGAACCATTCCCTCTTCTTTGAGCTGTGGAGTTATATTCAAATCAAGTTCAACAGATGCTTCTGTAGATGATCCAAATTTAACTTCTTTGACATTGACCTCGTCGGCAATGATTGCGACGAGTGCTTCATCTAGATTTTCTTGGGCCGCTTTGACTCTCAAAGTCTGAAGTGGCTGGCGAACATTTATCCTGGATGACATGCGAGCCTCCAAACCTTGTGAGGCCAATACGCGCACTAACTTCATAT
>CAIPWS010000134.1 GCA_903868845.1 uncultured bacterium | reverse complement strand
CTCGAACGCAAGAAAGTTCTCGACGAGCTCAAGTCTATACAGGAACTCATAACAGATCTCAAGAGTATTTTGGCAAGTGAAAAGAAGGTTAGAAATATTATCAAGGCTGAACTTGCTGAGATAAAAGAAAGATATGGAAATGACCGTCGCACCAGAATAGTAAAACATGGTGTCAAAGAATTTAGTGCAGAGGACCTCATACCAGACGAAGAATCAGTCCTTGTTTTGACCAAGGGTGGTTATATCAAGCGTACAGATCCATCTGAATACCGTAAACAGAAGCGCGGTGGAGTTGGGGTTGTGGATCTAGATACGAAAGAAGAGGATTTTATCACCCATCTTATAAATGCTTCCACTCACAACGACCTTCTATTCTTCTCAGATAAAGGTAAAGCCTATCAGATCAAGATGTTTGAGATTCCAGAAGGTAAGCGTGCAACAAAAGGAAAGTCCATAATGAACTTTTTGTCACTTGCAGAAGGAGAGCGCGTGACTTCTATTCTTCCTATGCCAAAAAATAAGAAAGAGGCAGAAGGTCTGTCGCTCATGTTGGTGACCAAGACCGGAACTGGTAAGAAAACTTCAGCAAAGCACTTCAAAGATGTTCGCCGTTCAGGACTTATCGCTATCACACTCGAAGCTGGAGACGAGCTCATATCCGCATCTTTCGTATCGAAAAATGATGAAGTCATGATAGCCACGAAGGAGGGTCAATCTATCCGCTTCAAAGAAAGCGATGTTCGCGAAATGGGTCGCAATGCTGCCGGTGTCCGTGTTATTCGTCTTACCGAAGCAGATGCAAAGAAAAAGATAGAAGCCGATGCTGTCATTTCCGCTGATGTAGTTTCCAAGGATGCAAAGGGAGCATGTCTCTTCGTTATGGGAGCAAATGGTTATGGTAAGAAGACAGAACTTTCTGAATACAAGACTCAAAATCGTGGTGGTTCCGGTATTCTCACTATGAATGTCACACCCAAGACTGGTTCACTCATGGCCGCCAAAGTTGTTACTGAAGCCGATGAAGAGATAGTGGCTATGTCCAAGAAGAGTCAGGTTATCCGTGTTGATCTCAAGGAGATCCCAGCCCTCAGTCGTGCTACTCAAGGTGTTCGTGTTATGAAGCTTCGTGAAGGGGATGAGTTGGCTAGTTTGGTTTGTTTATAGAAGTTATAATTTTGCCTCGAGGATTATTCTCCCCAACCCTTGCTTTAACCTCGAGGACTATTGCGCTATAATATAGCCATGTTTTCTGACCCATCAGCAAATCTCTCCAAGCTTGGACTTATGGACGGTATGAAGGTTGCAGATCTCGGAGCTGGATCCGGTTTTTATACTCTCGAAGCTGCTAGACGCATAGGTGCTTCTGGTCGTGTTTATGCTGTAGAAGTTCAAAAAGATTTACTTGAGCGCATTCGTTCATCTGGCAAAGCTCAGGGTCTTATGAATATAGAAGTCATATGGGGAAATGTTGAGAAGATAGGTGGTACGAAGATAAAAGACAGTCTTCTAGACAGGGTTGTAGCTTCAAATATTTTATTCCAAATAGAAAAGCCAGACGAGTTTGCACTGGAGATAAAGCGCATCCTCAAACCGGGAGGCAAGGTTTTGGTAGTCGACTGGAGTGATATAAGTCCGCTCGGCCCAAAGACACCATTTTCTGCAGCAAAGTCGCAAGCACTTTTCGAGAAGTCTGGTTTCAAGCTTGAGCAGACTTTTGGAGCAGGGGATCATCATTACGGACTAGTCTTTTTGCGCCTGTAGTTCATCTTTTAACTTTCCACTTTCAACTTTTAACTTTTATCTTTCAACTTAAATCCATGAATTCAAAATTTAGCAAATTTCAGATAATAACTCTCTTAGTCTTCGGACTCTTTATTGTGGTTGGAGTTGCAACATTTGCTTTTTACAAAGGAAACTCCAGTAGCAATACACTGACTGCTATCACAGTCTGGGGAACTTTTCCGAAGAATACTTTTGATCAATACGTAGTCAAGATAAGTAACAATTCATCTCCACAAATAAATGTTACTTATACTCAGAAAACACCAGACATTTTTATTTCATCTCTCATCTCAGCTTTGGCACGTGGTCAAGGACCAGATGCCATACTTATTCCTACTGAACTTTTGTTGCCGCTTGAAGATAAGTTGGCACTTATTCCGTATACGGCTATGCCACAGAGAACATTTTTGGATACTTATGTTCAGGAGTCAAACATTTATATAAATCAAAACGGTGTCATGGGATTTCCATTTACACTTGATCCTTTGGTTATGTATTGGAATAGAGACATGTTCAACGCAGCAGGAATAGCGACTTATCCAAAGTATTGGGATGACTTCACTACTTTGAACAAAAGTCTGACCACGAAAGATGTAAATGGCAATCTCCGAAAGAGTGCCATCGCCCTCGGTCAATTCTCAAATATAAATAATGCTCGTGAGATATTTGGTTCTATCCTCATACAAGCCGGTAATCCTGTTACGGGAATAGATAACAATGGTCATTTGTCATCGACTCTCACATCCGCAAATCTTTCAGTTTTGGATCCGGTTATAAAGTTCTTCGCACAATTCATAGATCCTTCGAGTGTAAATTATTCATGGAATAAGAGCATGCCAGATTCCAAGTCTGCATTTTTGTCTGGAAATCTAGCAACATATTTTGGATTTGCATCTGAACTTTCAGATATACGCACAAAAAATCCAAATCTTAATTTTGACGTAGCCTTACTTCCAGGACCAAAGGGTGTCGGTGCTGGTGCTACATATGGCCGCATGTATGGATTCTCACTTCTCAGATCTTCACCAAATCTGGATTCAGCATTCAAGATTATTTCTATGCTTTCTGCTCCAGAATACCTAGGACCACTTTCAGATGGCTTATATCTTCCAAGTGTCAGGAGAGATGTCTTGGCAAACGGTTCAACCGATTCATACATCTCACTTTTCGATAGAGCTGCACTCGTTTCTACAACATGGTTGGATGCAGATCCTGCCGTTTCGGGTCAGATATTTAGCGACATGGTACAATCTTTCGCAAGTGGTAAAAAGTCTATAAGTCAGACAGTCCAAGATGCTGGAGACCTATATAACAATGCGCTCAATCAAGCCTTAACACAATAAAAATATGAAAATGCAAAACATAAAAAAGGGAATTGTAGCACTGGCACTTGTGGCTTCAGTCCTTGCACCTACTTTAGTTTTTGCACAAGCTTCAGAGGACCCATCTAGTACAGGGTTTAAAATCATTTCTTGTGATGGTCCAGACCTAAAGACTCAGCCAGCTGTTATGTCAATATGGCAAGCAAAGCATCAAGGTCAAGTTTATGTTCCATGTGATTTTGCTGGTGCTCTGGGTCAGATTCAGCACATCATAAACATTTGTATCATAGTCGGTGTACTTGTGGCTTTGTTACTCTTTTCATATGCGGGATATCTGTATGTTTCAGTTGCTATTACAGGAAAGAAAGATAATATAAATCAAGCTAAGGAGATATTCAAAAAGGCAGTTATAGGTTTCGTGATTATGCTGGTCGCTTGGGCTATAATATATCAGTTACTTTCATGGATATCCTCAAATCAGGCTGCAGCGACTGCGTTGCTAAAATAATTTAGCGTAAATAATAATTTATAAATAAATGAAAACAAATAAACACTTTTGGAGAGCCGGTCAAATACTAGTCGTGACTTTTGTTGTGGTATTGTCTGTTGTGGCAGTTTCAGGAGTGGCACGTGCAGATTGTCTTGTTGGTTCACCGGATTGTGGTGGTCCAACAAATGATCAGGTAAATGCTGGGTTAGTCGATCCGCCAGTCACTCCAGCAGCACCAGCCGCAGCGGCTCCAGCAACCATTCAGGATAGCCTCAAAGCTACTACAGATGCGGCTATGCTAGCAGTGCCAGGAGCTATGCTGCAAACTACCGACGGAAAGAGTGTTTCAGCACTTCCTTCAAACACTGGTGGAACATTTTCAATTTCGAACCCTTTGAACGTGAACTCTGTAGCAGACGTCGTATCATCTGGAGCACAGATATTCAGTTACATAGTTGTTTTGTTTGGAGTTTTGGCTTTGATATGGACAGGTTTACAATATATTCTTGCTCAAGGCAATTCTGCTCGTATCACAGAGCTAAAGATGCAGCTCTTGTGGATAGTGATAGGAATTGCGATAGTTATAGGTGCAAGGATTATTATAAGTATAGTGATCAACACTCTTGCAGCTACAGGGGTTGTAAATCAGAGGATTATCCAAAGCAGTACAAATGCCTTGAATCGTCAATAGTATAATTAATATTAATATAAATTAAGAGTAAAAATAAAATGAAATCATTTCATAAAAACTTGATAGCGGTGACTTCAGTAGTAGTACTGGCTATTCCTTTTATAGCTCAAGCATCTGGATGTACGCCTAGCGTAAACGGAGGGAAGGATCTTTGTTATATCATTACAAATACAATAGTCCCTTACATAAACACAGGTATATATTTGCTCATGGCTGTTGCGACTATCATGTTCGTGTTCTATGTTATCAAATACTTCATAGCTCCAAGCGATGGTGCTGAAAGGGCAGAAGCAGGTAAGTACGTCATGTATAGCTTGATAGGGTTCTTTATCGTCTTGTCTATATGGGGTTTGGTAAACATACTCGTAAATACATTCGGATTGAGTACAACAAATACAAGCTTGAGTGATTTCAAAAACATATTCCCAAATTAGTTCTACACCTACAAAATATATGAAAAGCTTCATTAGTAAAATATCATCTTTGATTACTCTGGGGCTTCTTGGCATGACTAGTTTCGCAAATGCAGCTGGAGGTTGTACACAAAATCCAAATGGAGGTCAGGATCTGTGTACTGTTGCTCGTGGAACCATAGTCCCTTACATAAACACTGGAATATATCTTCTTATTGCAGTTGCCGTCATAATATTCGTATATTGCATCATTAAATACTTCATAGCTCCAAGCGATGGTGCTGAAAGGGCAGAAGCAGGTAAGTACGTCATGTATAGCCTTATAGGATTTTTCATCATCCTGGCTTTGTGGGGACTTGTTAATATTCTTGTAAATACATTTAGACTGGATGGAAGCTCGTCAAATCTAGACAGGTTCCAAAACTTGTATGGAGATAGCTCCTCAAATGGCTCAAGTGGATCATATGGTTCAAATGGATCATATAGCTCCAATAATTGGAGTGTTGGCGTCAGTGCTGATATTACCCCACGAGGGGTTAGAAACGTTAGTAGTTATTCCACGGTAAATAGATAATAATCCACAGAGGGGTCTATTTCTTTATAGTATTGTGGTATAATGTCGTACAGCGAGTTAATATTATTAAAAATCATAATAAATATGAAAAAATTCATAGTAGCAGTTGCAGCAGTTTTGCTCCCTTCAGTTGCGATGGCCCAGACAACCATCATCGATGCCAATTCGTTGACTAACAAGTTGACGAATCTTGGAAATACCTTTATCGGTATACTTATAGCTCTTGCAGTTATCTTTATCATCTGGCACGCAGTTATGTTCATCTTGAAAGCTGGTGATCCAGAAGTTCGTAAGACTCACAGAGACGGTATCATCTGGGGTATAGTTGGTCTTGCCATCATATTGTCTATATGGGGTCTTGTCGCTATCATCAGAAATACATTCAACACAGGTAGCAACAATGCAGATACATCACACTTCCCAGTAGTTCCTCCAGTTCCTAATCCTTCATAATAGTCTCTAATGTTTGGTATCATTCCCATAGCTCACGCGGCTGTAAACATGCAGCAGTTCAGCAGTGTTCTTAGCCCTGTCATAAATAATATCGTCAATCCTATTGTCTGGTTGATGTTCGCTGTAGCAACTCTGGTGTTTGTTTACGGAGTTCTACAGATGGTGATAAAGGGTGAGGACTCAGAAGCTAGATCTGCTGGCCAAAAGAGCATCCTATATGGTCTTATCGGAATGTTCATAATGATCTCAGCATGGGGAATAGTCTATCTGATATCAAATACAGTTAAGTCGTTCTAAGTTTGAAGAGGGTTGTAAGGTAAATTTAAAATGAAAAAACCGACGCGCGGGATTCCGTGCGTCGGTTTTTTCATTCTGTGCCGGGGAGAGGACTCGAACCTCCATAGATTGCTCCGCGTGGTCCTAAGCCACGTGCGTCTACCAATTTCGCCACCCCGGCATTGTTGATGAGTGCTCAATGAATGAGCTATATGAATGTATCATATTTGTGAAGAAAAATATATCTGGTCAATGAATTGGCGGCGATTTATATCCCCAGCCCCTCCTTGATAGGTTGGCACATGTTTTTAAAAACGACCACTTAGCTTTGCACAAGTGTACCCTTGTCAACATCTATAAACTAGAATCTCCCTGTTGAGCCATTCTTGTTTATAGATGTGTATAAACCCACCATTTGAGACGACATACCCACTCCCGCCAGCCTTCAAATACCCACAGCTTTGTCGTGCTGGGCACCGACGTGTCTCTCTGAGCACCTCCGACAAAGTGACCACAAAATGGTCACTTTGCTAAAGGTCATAGAAAGTATGTGTCGCTCTCCGTGCGGTCGTGGGGTGAAATGTGTGGGGTAATGTGCTCTTTGAGCATATATGAAAATTCGTCTATTTTAGGGCTCAATTTTCATATGCTAGTAAATAGTGTGTGCCTCTCACCAACCTTTCCTATATTCCAGAGCTATTTCGCCATCTGTCAGTACTAACATACTTGTGCGCCGTTTAGGCTTCATGGACTATATTATCTGTGCGTCGTTTAGGCTTCATGGACTATATTATCTGTGCGTCGTTTAGGCTTCATGGACTATATTATCTGTGCGTCGTTTAGGCT
>CAIPWS010000133.1 GCA_903868845.1 uncultured bacterium | reverse complement strand
GCGGCATACGCCAGGATTCGTTCTATGTGGCCGAAGACGAAGTTTGTCGTGATCACACTGACTTATTCTGGCTATCGCGAGCTTGTAAGTAATCCCGAACCGTTGTGTCGGTTTATACCAAGCGATGAGGTCAATCCAGGACTTGTCAGCGCCGCACTGGCCGAGATGAATGCATACGGTTAGTCTGTGTGAATGTTTGTGGTCCTGCCCAATGCTTCCGTTCGAGCACTGGGCAGTTTCCATTTTTTACGCTAGTATTCTGGGTGTTAGTAGTTTGTAGGTTATTGCGGGATCGTCTAATGGTAGGACACGAGCCTTTGAAGCTTGTTATCTTGGTTCGAATCCAAGTCCCGCAGCACTAATGGATTTTCAGCGCAGGATTGTTCAAACTGTGCTTGTTTCTCTTGGGTATTTATAGGTTCTAACCGTTTCTTTATTCCGTTCACAACTTTGGATATTCTGCGTATCGGTAGAATGCTTTTCTCTATGTCAATGCTTATCTTCTTGTCTTTTACGACGAGGTTCTGACCGAGGGTTGAAAGTATGGCTCTTTTGACTTCTGGCGTGCCGTTCTTGAACTTATCAATAGCTTTCTCAATGAACGTGAACATTTGATCGCCAATCTCAATCCATTGGTCTATGCTTTCGCCGTTGCTCTTGAATTGACCCTCGAGCTGTTTCTTTTCGATAAGGGCTTTTTCCTTGAGAGGCATGAACTCTTCGCCTGAAAGCTCGCCTCTGGCTCTCATGTCGGTTAAGCCTTCAATCTTCGCAACACAGGCGTTGTAAGCCTTTTGTTGGGCACTTACGACAGCCTTGAGTGACTCAATCTGCTCGCTATTTTTCTGTCTGAACCACTTCATGCCAAACTCATGGAACTCTGGTGGTATTTCAAATGATTCGATTTCAGTTATGACTTGGCGCTTCAGTTCACTTTCTTCCAGACATCCTTGCGAACAGTTAGGATGTATTCTCTTTGTGCAGTGATAATAGATATACCTGTGTGTTTTGCCATTTTGTTGTTTTTTGATTTTCAGCTCAGCCGTGATTGTGCCACCACATTCACCACAACGCATAGTGCCTATGAAATCGAAGATGTGTCGCTTTGGTCGGGGTCGTCCTTTCTTGCCGAGAAGGTATTGAATCTTGTCATATTCTTCTTCAGTAATAATGGTCTCATGTGTGCCACGATACCAATTGCCACTGCCGATTGGGTATTCGTATGCGCCGTAGTAGAACGTATTACTCAAGATACGGTATATCGTACTTCGACCCATCTTTTTTCCTTCTGGTGTGCGGTAGCCCCATTCATCGGTTGCAATCTCTCGAATCTTCAAGGGTGCATAATTACCAGTTAACATGAGCTGTAGCATTTTCTTGATGAGTGGTAGACGTTCATGGTCTGTCTTTATTTTTCTGCTACCACGTTCGGTATATTTATCATTCAAATATCCAAATGGTGCTGGCCCTGGGAACATACCCATACGAGCTTTCTTTTCCAGTCCACGCTTTACGTCGATGCCTTTCTTATCATTCTCCATCTTTGCCTGACTGCAAGCGAGTGCAAGCATGAACTTATCCATCGGCGTGTTTTTGTATGTCTGGCTTGGGGTGACAATCTCAACCAGTCTGCCTCTATCCATCAAGTCAATGAGTTTGGCGGTGTCGATGGCATTACGAGATAGGCGATCGGCGTGCCAGACGATAATACTGTTTACTGTGCCAACCTCAATCTGGTTTAGCATATTTGTATATGCAGGCCTATTGTCTGTAACTTTAGCCGATTTTGATTCACTAAAGACACGCTCCTCTGGAACCCTCGTATTTAGGCTCTTTGCTATATTCCTTACCACGTCAAGCTGGGAGTCAATGGATAGCGCCTGGCGGTCTTCAGACTCGCTTGATTTGCGACAATACTGGCAATAGATAGGTTTTATGGCGTCTTTTGACATATATGATGATTATACCGCTTTTTGGGATGAATCCAAGCCGTGGATTAGCTTTGGTACAAGCCCCTATGTGTTTACATTTGTTTCAGGATTCTCTCAAGTGCAGCCTTGTCTTCTGGTGTGATAATGAGGCTCTGGCCGTTAGTTGGTGTAACTGTTAGCTTCTGCACAATCTTTACCGCATCAATTGAACTCATGTTTCCATAGCCGTATGACCCGAAAGTAGTGCCAACATTTTCGTGACCCAGATTCATGCTTATCGCTTTTTTCTCCTCTTCCGTCAGTCTG
>CAIPWS010000132.1 GCA_903868845.1 uncultured bacterium | reverse complement strand
TTGTCTCTTGCATCGTCTGCTATCATGATGACTTTCCTCAAAGAATTCTTCATGCGTGCACGACCAGAAGATGCTTTGCAGGTTTTGACCGATCCAAGTTTTCCAAGTGGTCACGCTACTATGGCAGCCGCATTTTTCCTAGTTCTCATGTATCTTCTTGTTCCCAAAATAAATTCTTGGGTGAAAAGGGAAATGTTTATCGTTGTCTGCGTGCTAGTCGTCATTGCCATCGGAGTTTCTCGTGTTGTACTAAATGTTCATTGGCCATCGGACGTCATAGCTGGCTGGTCACTAGGAGTTCTCTGTACTACAGCCTCAATACTCCTCGTCAGGTACTTGGGAGGTATTATACATAGACAGATTATTGAATAATTATTATTATAAATACATGAATAAATTGGTATTGATACGTCATGGACAGAGTGTTTGGAATAAGAAGAACCTTTTTACTGGCTGGGTCGATGTTGACCTTACTGAAAAGGGTGTAGATGAAGCACATGCAGCTGCAAAATCTCTCAAGGAGGCTGGTTTCACTTTTGATATTGCATTTACATCAGTTTTGAAAAGAGCAAATAGAACTTTGGAAATCATTTTGCAAGATATGGGTTTGCAAAACATAGAAGTCCAAAAGTCTTGGAAGTTAAATGAAAGACATTACGGAGCATTACAAGGTTTCAATAAAGCCGAGACTGCCGAGAAATATGGTGAAGAGCAGGTCAAGAAATGGCGAAGAGGTTATGATGTGCCGATACCACCTTTGTCCAAAGATAGTGATATGTGTCCAAGCAAAGACCCTCTTTATTGCATGATAAAAGACTGCGACCTACCTCTTTCGGAGAGTTTGAAGGATGTTGTAAATAGGGTTGTTCCGTATTGGAATGAGGAAATTATTCCACAACTCAAAAATAATAAGAAGATTATCATTGCAGCTTCTGGAAATAGTTTGCGCGCACTTATAAAGTACCTCGACAATATGACAGAGGAGGAGATTATTGAGTTCAATATGCCAACCGGAATTCCACTTGTTTATGAGATGGATGAAAATCAGAAACCTATCAAAAAATACTTTCTTGCAAGTGAAGAAGCCCTCAAGGAGTCAGTTCAGACGGTGTTGAATCAAGGTAAGGTCGCAAAATCTTAGCCAAGCTCTGATTAACCGACCTCCTCCTCAATGCGCAAAAGTTGATTGTATTTCGCTACACGATCTGTTCTAGAAAGTGAACCTGTCTTTATCTGGCCAACGCCAGTTCCAACTGCGAAGTCGGCTATAGTGACGTCCTCAGTCTCTCCAGATCGGTGAGATATGATAGATGTATATCCAGCCTTGTCTGCCAAGGCTATAGTTGCCAATGTCTCTGTGACAGTACCTATCTGATTTAACTTTATAAGAATAGAGTTGGCGACATTTTTTTCAATACCCATAGCAAGACGTTCTATGTTTGTGACGAAAAGATCATCACCAACGAGTTGAATCTTTCTGCCAGCGACGCTATTTTTCGAGCCAAGTGTCTTGGTCATCAGCGCATAACCACCCCAATCATCTTCTGCCAATCCATCTTCTATAGAAATGATAGGATAATTTTTTACAAGTTCACCATACCAAGCAATGATCTCATCGGAAGTTAGTGATTTGTTGTCACGAGCAAGGACGTATTTTCCATTTTTATAAAATTCTGTTGCAGCAGCGTCGAGTGCAATACCGACTTGGCCCGCAACTTTCGCGTCTGTACCTGGTTTATATCCAGCTGCAGTGATAGCTTCGACTATAACTTGCAATGCGGCTTCATTTGATTGAAGGGTAGGAGCAAAACCACCTTCGTCACCGACTGTAGTAGCAAGGCCACGTCCTTTGAGAATCTTCTTCAATGCATGAAATATCTCTGCGCCAGCGCGTAGTCTTTCTGCAAATGACTTGAAGCCTATAGGAACGATCATAAACTCCTGTATGTCTGTAGAATTTTCAGCGTGTTGGCCACCATTTATAATATTCATCATAGGAACTGGCAACTTGAGAGGTCTCTTGGTCTTAGAAATCTTGTGGAAATATTTATAAGCAGGAATACCAGCCTTTTTTGCAGAAGCTTGCGCAAATGCCATAGAGACCCCGAGGATAGCATTTGCTCCGAGTTTACCTTTGTTTGCTGTGCCATCGAGATTTATGAGTGCATCATCCAAACTTTCCTGATCAAAGGATTTACCTTTTATAGCTTTTGAAATTTTCGTATTTACGTTTGCTACAGCTTTCTTCACACCTTTTCCGTTGTAGCGGCTGCCTCCGTCGCGAAGTTCTATAGCTTCATGGCTACCAGTCGAGGCACCTGAAGGAACAGCGGCTCTGCCAAATGAACCATCTGAAAGGGTAATGTCGACTTCTACTGTAGGATTTCCACGAGAATCCAATATCTCACGTGCGTGGACGGATTTGATTTTATTCATATTATTTATGGTTATTATGGCTGAATTATATAGATTTTAAGCGCTAAATTCAATGGGGAAGAGAAGTGCATGTCCACCCAACATTTTCCTTGACAACGTAAAATTTATGAGCTATACTCGTTAAGGACTTAGGTCATCATTTTCAGATAGTGGATTCAGGGCTTCACGTTCTTCAGAGGGGTTCCCCACCCCCACCTCCTTGGCGTGTTGTCCCTGAGTCTTTTCCCGAGGCCGTTTACACATTACTGGTGTAACGGCCTCTGTTCTTATCTGCTGAGTCACTTGCGCTTCGCGCCTTTTAACCTTTAACTTTCCACTTTCAACTTTTATACTTTCCACTTTTATCTTTTATACTTTTCTACTTTCACTTATTTATGAAAAAACCTAACACAAATACTTCATGGGGCAATGTTGCCGGATGGTACGATGATCTCTTGGAGAAGTCACCGGACTCATATCAGGAGAAAGTTATTCTTCCAAATCTTTTGCGTATAGTAGATCCAAAGCCTGGACAGAAAATTTTGGACATTGCTTGTGGTCAGGGGTATTTCAGCAGGATTTTACAAAGAAATGGTGCACAAGTTACAGGTTGTGACATTTCAGCAGAGCTTATAGATATTGCGAAAAGAAATTCTCCAGCAGATATTTCATATTTTGTTTCTCCAGCAGAAAAAATAACAGACAAGGTTGTGAATAGTCTTTCTATGTCAGAACAGAAATTTGATGTTGCTATCATCATATTGGCTATCCAGAATATTGAGGATATTAAAGCGGCATTTTCTGAGAGTTCGAAACTTCTTAAGAGTGGAGGACGTCTCGTTATAGTCATGAATCATCCAGTCTTCCGAATACCTCAAAATACTAGCTGGCAGTGGGATAGTGATGCTCACAAGCAATACAGACGCATTGATTCCTATATGACAGACACGAAGACGAAGATAGATATGGCGCCAGGGGCGGGGGCAAAAGGAAAGGTTGAAAGTGGAAAGGCGCAAGGTGCAAGTAAAGTGACAGTCTCATTTCATAGACCTTTGCAATCATATTTCAAAGCCTTAAACTCGGCTGGATTTGCCGTGACTCGTCTTGAAGAATGGATATCACACAAACAGAGCCAGGAAGGTCCACGTGCAAAAGAGGAGGATAGAACAAGAAAGGAAATACCTCTCTTCATGTGTATCGAAGCGCGCAAAATATAATCAAAACTGGCGATATCGCCAGTTTAATTTGTATCCTTGATCAAAAAGATTGGCCACAAAGCTATCAAAGAAAGTAGTCCTATGAGGATGAAGTTGTATGGATGTAGCTCATTTGAATGAGTGAACATCAAAACAATTATCGAGATGAGAGGAGCTATGAAATATGATATAGGTCTTGTGATACGGAATAGTCCAAGTGCGGCAGTGTCACGAGAAGAAACGGTCTTGAAAAAGTAAGTTTCTATCATGATCTCAGCTGCAGCTGCACCTATTCTTGTTACAAATAAGGCCAGTGCCCACAAAGCCACATTTGGTATGTTTATGAATGCCAAAGCTATAGTCGATATTCCCATGATGGCAAAACCGATAGCCATGATCTCTTTCTCGCCATATTTCTTGTCAGCCAAAATGCCGAGAGGGTATTGGATAAGAGGAAAAGGAATGAGCATCACTACCAAGATAATGCCGATACCTTCCCAGCTGAATCCCATGACCCTATTCAAATACATTGGGCTATAGACAGTCATCCAAGCGTAGAAGACTTGCAATATGGTATTTGCTGCAAAAAGTTTTACCCAGTTGGTGTTGTGACTGACATGCTTCACAAGTTGCCATGGAGAAAGGTGCGTATAGTTCGGATCTTTGAAGCGTGGAAAATTTCTAAAAATAAGATAGAGGAGTGGGAACAACATAGCCAATGCAGCGACGTAAGTGTTGTGATAGTTGTTGTTGCCGCTGATGATCATGCTGCCTATGAGAGGTGCAATGACCCACGATGCATTTAGAGTAGCTGAATACATTCCTCTCACTGCTCCAACGTGCATACCCTCGGTGTAGACTTCTAGGAAAATATCCAGACATAGACTGATGACCGATATGACAGCAGTTTGCAAAATGAAAAGGGCGGTCAATATGATAGGTGAAGTCTGAGTAATAAGCCCCCAGAAAAGAAATATTTGAATGATCACAGACCACATCGCCACTCTGTAGTTTCCGAGTCTTCTTATAATTGGTGGCGAACAAAGGAAAAGGAAAATAGTGACTGCGGCGGCGGCCATGTATATAAATCCGATAGTTTTTTCGTCAGCAAATAGCCCCAAGAAGCTGGAGTTCGAATACATCGGTATGACCAGATGTAATGTATATATAAATCCGATCACAGCCACCGTGTAGACCATGTGACTTTTGCTGTGTGGACGATAATTTGGTTTGGTAAGTTGGTCCATGGAGAATATTATAGCAGAGGTTGCACGTCCACGCATTCCATGTTAAATTACTTTCACAATGAAAAAAGATATACACCCAAAGGATTACAGATTGGTCATATTCGCCGACAACTCAAGCGGTGCGAAATTTCTTATTTCCTCAACAATAGCTACCAAGGAGACCATGAAATGGACAGATGGTAAGGATTATCCAGTATTTCATGTTGAAATCTCTAGTGCTTCACACCCTTTCTATACAAACCAAGAGAAG
>CAIPWS010000131.1 GCA_903868845.1 uncultured bacterium | reverse complement strand
CCATTCTTGTTTATAGATGTGTATAAACCCACCATTTGAAACGACACCATCACCCTCCGGCCACCTAACTAGAATTTTAGCCAGCACCGACATGTCTTTCTGAGCACCTCCGACAAAGTGACCACAAAATGGCCACTTCGCTAAAAGTCTGAAAAGACACATGCACCTACCTGAAAATTAATACTACCGAAGCAATCACTCCAGCAAATACGCAATACCAAGCGAAAGGCGTCAGCTTCTTCGACTCAAAATATTTAGTAAGAAATCTTACTGACAAGAAAGCTGTTACGGCAGCAGCTACGCAGCCAACTAAGATAGGCATCAAGGCACCAGTATTTCCTGCAGACAAAAGCTCTGGAAGCTTCAGAACAGACGCCGCAAATATGATGGGTGTGGCCAACAAGAAAGAAAATCGTGCTGCATTTCCATGATTGAGCCCAACAAATAAACCTCCGCCTATAGTTGCACCAGTACGAGAAAATCCAGGAATCAAGGCGAGACATTGAGCGAAGCCGACCTTAACAGATTGTGACCAGGAAAGTTTAGCGATGACAGCGTCAGAAGCAGCATCAGAAGGTTCCTCTGGCGAAGTAATAGACGCATCAATCTCATTCGTTGACCTCCTCCTCAAAAACTCTGCCCCGAAAAGAAGCAGACCATTCAGAACAAGAAATGCAGCCGCGATCCTTGGTGAAGCAAACAAATTCTTCAATTTATCTTCAAAAAGTAAGCCGAGAATTCCAACTGGGATACTACTGACTATGATCAACCAACCAAGCTTGGCATAAGTATCTTTCTCGTCGATGCGTCTTAACTTCAAAGAGCGAAACAGACCCTTCACGACAAAAACCCAATCTTTGAAAAAGAAACCAAGCAAAACCAAAGAAGTTGCAAGATGTGTAGCAACCAAGAAAATCAAGAAATAGTTTGCATGCTGATCTACATTCCAACCAAATATTTGTGGCAGAATAACACTGTGACCGAGGCTAGATATTGGAAATAGCTCCGTAAAGCCTTGTATGGCGCCAAGTATTATAGATTGTGTGAAAGTGATCATACTGGTCACATAGATATTAACATGGATATTGGCAATATTAGAAATATGTTACAATTGTCACATGGATGACAAACCAAAAAGTGATAAGAAACTTATTCTCTGGGTTGAGGATGATCTTATGATAAGTACAATACTTGGAAACAAGCTTATTGCTGCTGGTTATGATCTCATACACGTCAGCACTGGTGAGGAGGCTATGTATCAACTCAAACAAGTGACGCCACAACTCATTGTCTTGGATATTCTGCTTCCAGGCATGAATGGTATTGAGATTTTGAAAAATTTACAAAAAGATAATATTATGAATAAAGTCCCCGTCATTATCCTTTCAAATGTCAGTAAAGAATCTGAAATAAAGTCAGCAAAAGATATGGGCGTTAAGAAATTTATGGTAAAACCTTCGAGTTCTTTGGAGGAGATAGTCGCTGCAGTCAAAACATATTGTAAGTAGTAAGAAGTTACAAAATTTGTTATCATTTCGTGCATGAATGATATATTCCTGAAGCCATATAATCCTGTTGAAACAGAAGATCGTATTTATGATAGTTGGGAAAAGAGTGGTTATTTCGACTATGAAAAACTGCCAAAGAGGTATGCTGACGGTCAACCATTTTCTATAGTTCTGCCACCACCTAACGTTACAGGAACTTTGCATATGGGTTCAGCTCTCATGCTTGCTATTGAGGATATTATGGTCAGATATGCACGCATGACTGGTAAACGTACAATGTGGATACCGGGTACAGATCACGCCGCTATAGCTACTCAGTCCAAAGTTGAAAAGGAGATTTCCAAGAAAGAAGGTAAATCTCGTCACGATCTCGGACGTGAGGAACTTTTGCGACGTATAGATATTTTTGCAAAGGAAAGTCATGACGTCATAGTCAAACAAGTGCGCAAAATGGGTTGTTCTATCGACTGGTCACGCGAAGCATTTACACTGGATGAAAAGAGAAATCTTGCAGTCAGAACTGTTTTCAAGAAAATGTTTGACGACGGCATAATATATAGAGGTTTTCGTGTTGTGAATTGGGATCCGAAAGGGCAAACTACAATTTCAGATGATGAAATAGTTTACGAGACACGCAAGACGAAACTGTATACATTTAAATATTCAAAGGATATTCCTATATCTATCTCCACGACTCGTCCAGAGACCAAGCTTGGTGATACTGCTATAGCTGTTCACCCTGACGACGCTCGTTTCGCCAAGTATATCGGCAAAGAGTTCAGTACTGTTTTTGCTGGTGAGCCAATACATCTCAAAGTCATAAGCGATATATCTGTCGAAAAAGATTTTGGTACGGGTGCTCTCGGAGTTACTCCAGCACATAGCGCAATAGACTGGGAAATGTCTCAGAAAAATAATTTGCCGCTCAAGCAAGTTATAAATGAATACGGAAAGATGATGGTAGGAAATGATTCGATCATGGGAAAGAAAACTGCTGAAGCTCGTGAAGCTGTGGTTGAATGGCTTCGTGCTGAAGGTTTACTCGAAAAAGAAGAAGATATTGAGCATAATATCGCCCTCGCAGAAAGAACCGGCGGAGTCGTCGAACCATTACCAAAATTGCAATGGTTCGTTGGTGTCAACAAGAAATTCCGTGCACAAAAAGGTAAGTTTGCTGGCAAAGAAGTTACTCTGAAGGAGCTCATGCATGACGCGGTTGAATCTGGTGACACGAAAATGATTCCAGATAGATTTGAAAAGACATATATCCACTGGATAGATAATCTTCGTGACTGGTGTATTTCTAGGCAGATCTGGTATGGTCACAGAGTGCCGGTTTGGTATAGGGAAGTAGAAAGTGAAAAGTTGAAAGAGGAAAGTGGAAAGTGGAAAGCGGAAAGTGAAAAACTGGAGATCTACTGTGATATAAATCCTCCGAAAGGTGAAGGTTGGAAACAGGATGAGGATACACTAGATACCTGGTTCTCATCTGGATTGTGGACATTTTCTACACTTGGCTGGCCAGATGAAAAAGAGTTTAGTAAATATAAAGAGTTTCATCCAAATACAATTCTAGAGACCGGCTGGGATATTTTGCCTTTCTGGGTTGCACGTATGATACTTATGAGTACGTATGTTTTGGGAGAAGTTCCATTTAAGTCTGTTTATCTGCACGGACTTGTTCGTGATGCTCAGGGTCGTAAGATTAGTAAGTCACTCGGTAACAATGTTGAGCCACTCGATATGATAGCCAAGTACGGTGCCGATGCTGTACGCGTGTCACTTATCATAGGCGTTGGTCCTGGAAATGATAGCAAGATAGGTGAGGATAAGATAAAGGCATACAAACTTTTCGCAAACAAACTTTGGAATATTACTAGGTTTATTTTGTCAGGAACTGAAGGTTGTAATTATGATGTTGGTTTTGACAAGTCCACAGAGAAAGATTTGGCTTTGAAAGAAGAATTTTCTGCAATATTGAAAGATATCACTTCAGACATGGAAAATTTCCGTTACTATCTCGCAGGAGATAAGCTTTATCAGTACGCATGGCACAGACTTGCTGATGTTTTACTTGAGGAGAGTAAGGCGATACTTAGCAGCGGAATCATAGCAAATGGTGCACCAGAATCACCAGAGAAAACCTCACGCCAGCAGTTTTTGCTCGATACTCTTATAAAGTTGGTCAGGGCACTGCATCCATTTATGCCATATATCACTGAAGAGATTTGGGCGTATTTGCCAGGTGTTGGTGGTTCTGCGGAGAAATCTGGAAAAGACGTAAAAGAGTTACTCATGGTAAGTGAGTGGCCTCTCTAATAAGGCAACGTCACCACAACCTTAACACCACCATCCTTATCCTTTCTTGAACTGAGGGAAATAGTACCTTTGTGTGCCTCTATGATAGCTTGAGCCATTGAAAGACCTATACCAACGCCTGTTGGGTGGGAAGTCTGCGCCTGGCTACTTCTGTAGAAGAGCTCGGCAAAAATCTTACTTCTATCTTCAGATGAAAGCTCTGAACCACTATTTTCTACGACAAGTTCAAAAGAATTTTCAGTAGCTCTTCCTGCTATCCTGACAAAACCATTTTCTACGTTGTATCTGACTGCATTTTCTATGATGACGAAAAGTGCTTCACGCATACGATCCTTGTCTACGGCGACCTGTGGCCAAGAACCTTGAGTATCCGCAACCTCCACTTTTATATGCTTGCGACCAATATCTTTGTTGAGCTCATTTACTATATCGTCAACAATAGTTTTTATGCTGACAGAGGATTTCTTCAAAGTCTCAATACCAGATCGAAGAGCAGAAATACTGAGCAGACTATCTATGAGGTGATTTAGTCTGCCGACAGATTCACCCATATCGCCCATAGCTTTTTTGAGTTCAGGCGAAACTACACCATAAGTATCACTCATGATAGCTTCTAGTTGCCATTTAATACTCGTTATAGGAGTTCGAAGGTGGTGTTGAGTGATGAGAATAAACTGGTTCTTGGCTTCATCAACCTTTTCAAGTTCTAGACGTGCATTACGTTCAACCTGATATGAAGCACGTATTTCACGCGTCTGTTCCTCCACCTTCTGTTGCAGATGAATATTTAGGTCTGCCAATTTTTCTTTTTGTTCAGACTCACTTATAGAACTTCTTATGAGGTATATACCTAGAATTGAGAAGGACAAGAAAATAAATATTTTGCCAGCCATTCCTAGGAAATCACCTATAAAGATATTTGTGAAAGCGGCTATAGACATGGCGATAACCAATACCTCAGTAATGACTATGCGTACACTCATTTTATTAAATTTAAATAGAGAAAATGAAATGATCGACACCCAGACTATACTTGTTGTATGTCCTAGCCATATCAAGTCGAAGTTTCCATTTTGAGGCAAAATATTTAGAAATATCATTGGTGACACAACACCGATGACAAGACCCAAAAGGTTCAAGATAAGATTTCCTCGAACTGTACTATCGGTACTTTTTTTGTATGTCGAAAGAAGTATTTTTGCTCCAGATATATAAAGGAGCAAAATTATTGCTATGTATATGATGTAATATTGACCATAGTGCCAACCCCACAATATCCCAGAAGGAATATTTTTGAGCGCTATAGGATCGCCGACTATATAGTTTGAGAAGAATATGGAATAGAAAGATCCGGCGATAAGGAGAAGCAATAAGAATATCATGCCACCACTAGGACGAGTTTCTGTAGAGATTGCTTTTGTAAAAAGATAAATAAGAGTGGCGATGATGATGCCGGAAAAAACAACAGCCCTTATGCCGATTATTTCCCATTGGTAGTTATCTTGAAAGAGAAAGAAAGCTGACCCGCCAGTATATATAGCCACCGCATACATAGTAAATGCGAATGTCTTCGAAGAGAGTTTTTTACTGCCCCAATATGTCACTGTCGCAAGACTCGTGACCAATATCGCTGTTATCCAGATGGGTATGGAAAAGGCGTTAATTGTCATAGATTTACCAAATGATTATAACAATTTGCACGGTCGATAGATAGGGTATATACTTTATTGCGATGCAAACACGTATATATATAAAGGATTTGAGCCAACATATTGGCGAAGAGGTGATTATAAAAGGCTGGATAGATGTCCGTCGCGACCAAGGAAAAATGATTTTCTTCGATTTTCGTGATGTTACAGGAAAAGTTCAAGGAGTCGTACTTCCGAAGCCAAAAACTCCAGTAGCAGAAGGCATACCCGGATCTCAAAGTGCAAACCTACATGACGTCGGATCCAAAGTTCGTACAGAATGGGTCGTCGCTGTAAAAGGAAAAGTAAATAAGCGCCCAGACAGAGCAGTTCAGAAGGATAAACAAAATGGTGACATAGAACTCGAGGTGCTCGATATTGTTGTTTTGAATGAAGCGGAGACTCCACCATTTGATGTCGGCAGTGAAGGAAAAGAAATAGGTGAAGATGTACGTCTCAAATATAGATATCTCGATTTGCGCCGTCCAAGAATGCAAAAGAATATCATAAATAGACACAAGACACTTCAGTATATTCGTGATTTCTATTCCAAAGAAGGTTTCTTTGAGGTTGAGACACCAAATATGACCAAGTCAACTCCAGAAGGTTCACGTGACTACATAGTTCCTTCCAGACTAGATCAGGGAAAGTTCTATGCTTTGCCACAGTCACCTCAACAGTATAAGCAGCTCATCATGTCTGGCGGCTTTGAGAAATATTTCCAGATAGCTAGATGTTTCAGAGATGAAGATTCTCGCGGAGATCGTCAGCCAGAGTTCACTCAAGTGGATATTGAGATGAGCTTTGTCGTTCAAGAGGATGTTATGGCTGTAAATGAAAAGCTGCTCATAGGTCTTGTGCAGACTCTGTATCCTGAGAAGAAGATTCAGCAAATTCCATTTCCACGTTTGTCATATGACGAAGCTATGAAAAAGTATGGCAATGATAAGCCTGACATACGTACTGACAAGAATGATCCAAATCTTTTGGCTTTTTGCTGGGTTATAGATTTTCCATTCTTCGAAAAGGCTGAAAAGGGAGGAAATGGTGACACTGGTGGTGGGACTGGCGGCTGGACATTTACACACAACCCATTTTCTGCACCAAAGCCAGAGTATATGCCAGATTTACTTGCCAAGAATAATATTGGTGGCATAGTCGCTGCTCAGTACGATATTGTACTCAATGGTTACGAGATAGGTGGTGGCGGTATACGTAACCATACACCTGAAGGTTTGAAGAAGGTCTTCGAGATCATGGGTTATGCACCAGAACGTATAGAGAAGAACTTTGGTCATATGTTGAAGGCGTTGGCGTCTGGTACACCTCCACACGGTGGTTTGGCGTTCGGCTTCGATCGTCTGATGATGTTACTCCAAAATGAACCAAATATTCGTGAAGTTATTCCTTTTGCAAAAAATGGTGAAGGCAAGGACCTGATGATGGATTCGCCTTCGGAAGTAAGTCTTGAACAGTTGAGGGAGTTGGGGATCAGACTGGCGAAGTAAATATATATGCAAACCTTCAAGAAATATTTCTCCGGTTTCACTCAGTTTTTGACTTGGCCACTAGCATATGTATTTTTTCATTCACTTTACAAAGTAAGAATATCTGGACGCGAAAATCTCAAGAAGGTTAGGAGTCCTTTTATGATCGTCTCGAACCATGTGGCTTCTTACGACAGTTTCTTCTTCCGACTTGTGCTCGGAGCTTGGACATCACATCTACCACTTCGCTTCATGGCTGTGGATAAGTTCGATTACAAACACCTCAACTTCTTGACGAAGATCGGCTTTATCAAAGTCATCTACACATTGTTCGGTGTATTCGTAGTTGTACCTGGACTTGGTCTTGAGGCAAATCTTAAGACAGCAACTGACATCATTCTTGGTGGAGGAAATGTGGTTATATATCCTGAAGGAAAAATAGTGAAGAAGGATACGATCGCTCCATTCAAAAGAGGTGCGTCTGTACTTATTCAAAGAACGAAAGTTCCAGTTTTGCCAGTGTCTTTCAGAATAAGTGGTGAAGAGGGAAGAGCAAAAAAAATATTGACTGCGACTATAGGTGAAGTGTTGTGGATACCAGAAAATTTGACTGAGGATGAGACAACTCAGGTTTTGTACAATTCTATTTCAAATCTTTACACTAGAGGAGCTTGATACAGAGAGTGACGACTACTATAGCTATAGCGATGTATGAGATCAACTTTATTGTTGCTGGACCTGCTTCCACGTAGACTTTCAATTCTAGGTCACGGTCATCTCCAGGCATGCGTAGGTGAGGAATGATCTCATCGAAGAAAAGTCCCCAACCAAGTGCGGAAGGTATGAGGAACCAGAAAGAGGCGATGTTTATGACATTCAATGTCTGAAGTATCATCAGTATAGTTGCCAAGAAAATCCAACCCAAACCCCAGTGAGCGTGGTGTATCTGTAAGCCAGTTTTCTTTCTTAGTCCGAGTTTGTAGAAATATTCCGGGTCAAGCTTATAGTGATATCTTTGGTAAATTGCCGGTCCGACAAATAATAATACGTAAACCACTAGCCATAGAACTTGTGTTGTATTCATGGTCAAATTATAGCATTTATGGTCAGGTCTTTGAAGTCTTCCTAACAAGATCAGATAACTCAAGTGGCTAATAGTTCTTGTTGGAAAACATAGTGAAAAGTGATAGAGTTTCACTATAAATTATGAAAATAGCTATCTACAATATAGCCGGTGATGAGCAGAAGATCCGTGTCAGGATCGAAGATGAAAATGTTTGGCTGACACAGAAGCTTATTGCAGAACTTTTTGATGTAAGCGTGCCAACTGTAAATGAACATCTTAAGAATATCTTTAATACTGGTGAGCTGGACGAAATTTCAGTTATTAGGAATTTACGAATAACTGCCGCGGATGGTAAGGAATATGAGACAAATCATTACAATCTAGATACTGTCTTAGCAGTTGGTTATCGCGTGCGTTCGAATAGGGGTACTCAATTTCGCAAATGGGCGACTGAGAAGCTGCGAGAGTATCTGGTTAAGGGTTTTACAATGGATGATGAGCGCCTTAAACAGGGTGGTGGCAGAGCGCGCTATTTTCAGGAATTGCTACAGCGAGTCAGGGATATCCGTAGTAGTGAGCGGATGTTTTATCAGAAAATTACTGATATTTACTCGACTGGTATTGATTATAAGGTTGATGCAGAACTTACACAAAAATTCTTTGCTACAGTTCAAAATAAAATGCATTTTGCTGTTCATGGACACACCGCAGCAGAGATTATAGCGAAGCGAGCTGACAATAAAAAGCCGCTTATGGGTCTTACCAGTTTCAAGGGAGATTACATTACAACGAGCGATATTGTGGTCGCAAAAAACTATTTGACTGAAAAGGAGATAAATCAACTAAATCTGATAGTCTCACTTTATATCGATTTTGCAGAGTTGCAGGCTAGTAGCGGCCGTCTCATGAAGATGCGAGACTGGATCGACAAATTGGATGAATTTTTGAAAGTTTCAGAAAAGAATTTATTGCATACAGCAGGTTCTGTGTCTGCGAAACAGGCGGAGAAGCGGGCACTCAAGGAGTATGAGAAATACCGTCAAATGCAGGATAAGGATTATATATCGGATTTCGATCGTGAAGTGAAGAAGATTTTGAAGTCGCAGAAAAAGAACAAAGATGGCAAATAATATATAGAATCAAAGTTATTTTGTTGAATTCCTAACAAGATCAGTTAGCTCTATCAGTTTATCACTAGCTTTCTCTATGTGATCGAGTGATGATTTTTGTTTGGTGTCCAAGTGACTTTCCTCTAGTTCGTCCGCGGCCAACTTGATATGTGTGAGCGGTGTGCGCAGTTCATGCATAGTCTTCGTGATAAATTCATACTTCAATGCGTCACCCTCACGAACCCTTCTCCAGACAGCGATACCAACAGCCACAGCGAAGAATGACGATAGTAGTGGAACAACATACATAGGTATTCCTGGGATTATCTCCTCCGCCCACTTGTTTAGGAAATTCATGAAAATCAAAATAACTGCACATATTGCCACCAGTGCACCATAGTAAAATGCTCGCTTCGCCACAATGCGTATGTCCAACAAGTCGTGGTTCACCACAGCATAAGTGAATGGTACACAGAACAAGATAGGGAAGAATATGCCGTACATCGGGTCGACTGGGATGTTGTAGCAAAGAAATGTAAGTATTGATCCAAAAATCCAGCCGGAAATTAAGCCGATTAATAGGTACCTATGTCTGTTTCTTTCAGACAAATTAGTCGTGGTGATATATGATAAAACAAGTTCATATATAAACATGACTGGCAACAAACCCTGAAAAAATATTTTCTCTATCCAATTAAGTGAACCCAAAACATAATAATTTGGAAAATACATTTTAGGCACAGATAAAAGAAGAAAAGTATCAGGATTCAATATGTAATATATAGATAATGTAATACCACAAGCATACACAATATATAAGAAATATTTTAACCTCTTGTCTCTATTGAGAATTGCAAGAACACAATGGTAATTAAAGATACTTATGAAGATAACACTAATATTTGCCATGAGAATGCTTCTTGATAATTCAGAATCAGTATTACTTACACCGATTATG
>CAIPWS010000130.1 GCA_903868845.1 uncultured bacterium | reverse complement strand
TTTAACTTGGCCACTTGATTCACCCGCAGAATCCTTTTCCGGAAATCCAGGTAAACCAGGATACTTATTTTTGAGCTCGTCGAAATGCACCTGGGTTATAACCGGATTTTTAATAAATGATCCAGCAGTTCCCCACTTATTCCAATCTGGCAATTTATTACGACGGATACTTACAACTGCATCACGAACTTTTGCCGGCGTAATTTCTTGAATCTTGAATCTTGAATCTTGAATCATACTGAAATACTCCTTCAAATCCTTATACTCAATATTTACAACACCATCTTTTTTCAAAGAAAAATCAACCGCCGTGACAATGTATCGTCCTTTTTCCTTTTTAAATAAACTGTAACGATAACCAAAATGACACTCTCTAGCTAAAAGAGTTTTTTCTTCCATATTTTGTGTATCTAAGACCTGAACAGATGAGATGAATTGTCCGACTTCGATGCCATATGCGCCAATATTTTGAACTGGTGCAGCTCCAACGGTCCCAGGTATAGCCGATAGATTTTCTAGACCATTAAAACCTTCATTCACTGTATATTCAACAAAACTGTCCCACATCTCACCAGCTCCAGCTGAAACTATTTGTGCCCCATCTTGAACCTTTAATCTTGAATCTTGAATCTTCTTTCCCATAATCTCCATCTTTATAACCAAACCATTAAACCCATCATCTGAAATAAGAATATTTGAACCACCGCCAAGGATAAAAAAAGTCAAAGATTTATTTTTTGCGAACGCGATCGCTTGTTTCAGCTCGTCAATGTTGGTAACCACACAAAAAAAACGGGCATTCCCGCCAATCTTGAATGTCGTATATTGAGAAAGCGAAATATTTTCTTGAATAATCATAATTGTACCCAATGATGGCGAGCGGGTGTGAGCTCCAAATAATATGTCTAAATATAATGTGAGTACAGCCGCCCGCCGTCATTTGGTGCAATCTGCTTTACATTATAGCTTGCCTTCTGAAAAATATAAACCCTGCGAGCAGTCCACAACGCAAAAGGCTGCCGAGGGCAGCACTTTGCGAGACATTTATTGGAGAGTGCCCACCTAGGGTACTCACAACACCATTATAATATCCAATGACCAATGATGCAATAACCTTTATTTTTGGACCTGTTTTATAGCTGCATCTAGTTGAGCTGCATAATCAGGATGTGCTTTCTCTATAACCCTTAGAGTAGCGACGGCATCATCTGTTAGACCGGCCGCGTACTGCGTCTGAGCTAAACGAAGCTGAGCGTCAGTTTGGTCTGTACTCGTACCGATGACTGCTTTATATATAGCAATGGCTTTTGAATACTGTTTCGAAATCGTATACGCTTGTGCAGCTTGCTCTGTTTGGAATATAGGTGAATCGGCACCGAACAAAGACTGAGCTTCTGTGTCCCTACCTGCAGAAATCAACGCTACAGCATATTCAGTCTGTGCATCTGCATCACTCGTTTCTTCTAAGTATGCACCCTTTAACAAAGTCACTGCTTGATCATACTGTTTAAGATTGATATAAGCTGTGCCCAAAGCAAAATCTGTTGACTGCTTTGCAGGAGAAAGTTCATGCGCCTTTTCCAATAATGGCAAAGCCTGTGGGAATGCTCCAATCTGTTCATAGAAATTTCCAGCGAGAGTGTAGACACGTGAATCTTTAGGAGTAGATTTTATCTGATCAGCTATGACTTTCATAGATAATTCAAAGAATGCTTGCTTGGTTGTATTGGGCATACTTTGCGAAGCGATGACTTGTCCTGAACATGAAAGGAGTTGTTCGCGTATCTCCTGCATACCAATATATGGAGTGACTGACAAAGCATCAGAGAATAGAGATGCGTCTGGCAATGTTTTGGAACTACTGCATCCTTGTAGAGCGGTGATGAGGCGCAAATTTTGTTGAAGAGGACGAACGTTAAACCAATATATGCCGAAGATGATTGCGAGTATCGCGATTGGGGCGACCGTGTACTCTATAATATCTTTGCTAAATTCGCGTGCTGGCTTCGCAACTGCAGGATTAGCGATTTTAACATCACTATTTATAACATCGGCTTTCTTGAGCGAAGCACCAAGACCGAGGAGAGTGAAGAATAACACGTAACTCGCCAAGTTATCAAAGACGAAGATATTGTGAACGGCATATCCAGCTAGAAGACCGGTGAGCGCGCTTTTTTCAGCAATAGATAGAGTCGATTTCCAAACCGATAGAAGGAAGAAAACGTACAAGGCTAAATATGCTAGCAATCCTACAAGACCACCGTTGATCAACCAATCAATATAGACGTTGTGAGCACGATCGAACCACTGCTCCTGATCGTACATTTTTGGATTGTAATTCGCATTGAAGACATAGTTGAAGTTCTCTTGTCCCCAACCAAGGATTGGGCGCTGTTCGAAACCAGTGAGTGCCATATTCCAGATATAGAGACGTGAGACACTTTCTGTGTTTGACAGAGAGATACTTGCGAGACGTCCTAGAACTGGGTCATTCTTTATGAAATTACT
>CAIPWS010000129.1 GCA_903868845.1 uncultured bacterium | reverse complement strand
CCTACCTATGGTGCAGTCTCTAGATATGGTGTTATGGCCATGGGTTCATCACTTGATCAGATTGGTCCTATTGGTAAGTCGGTGGAAGATTGTGAAATAGTTTTCAATACTATTCGTGGAAAAGATATAAAGGATGGGACGACGATAGAAAAGAGAAAAGAGGAAAGAGAAAAGTTGAAAGTAGAAGGTGGAAAGTTGAAAGAGGAAAGGGAAAAGACGCAAGGAGCAAGTGGAAAGCCGGTGATAGGGGTGCCACGACATTTCCTTGGCGGTGACGGAATAGATCCTGAAGTCATGAAAGCTTTCAATGCAACTTTGAAATCTCTAGAAGAAAAAGGTTACAAGATCCGCGATATAGAGTTGCCAAATATCTCTTATTCCTTGATGGTGTACTACATAGTGATGCCAGCCGAAGTCTCTGCAAATATGGCGCGTTTTGACGGTGTCAGATTTGGTCTGCACAAAGATGGTAAGAATGGCATAGAAGATTATTTCGAATCTCGTAGAGCTGGATTGGGTCGTGAAGTCATAAGAAGAATACTTCTTGGAACTTATATATTGTCGTCTGGATATTATGATGCGTATTACAATCGTGCAAATGCAGTCCGACGCATGATCACTGCCGACTTCGAAAAGGCTTTTGAATCTGTCGACGTGATAGCTACACCAACAGCACCTTCTCCAGCTTTCAAAATTGGTCAAAATACAAGTGATCCTATGGCTATGTATCTCGAGGATATTTTCACTGTGACAGCAAACCTGACAGGCATGCCAGCCCTTTCTGTTCCTTGTGGCATAGCTCCGAAGGATGCAAGCCTTGGTAGAGATTTTCCATTACCTATAGGAATACAGCTTACAGCACGACACGCAGACGAGGATACTTTGTTCAGTGTAGGAAAAGTTATTGTTGGCGAGGTATAATACATACATGAATCCAACCATACCAAGTCTAGATCTTGGACCAACAGCTCATAGCATAGCGGGTTTCGCTTCTAGTTCAGCTCCAGTGTTGTATGCGTGGACGCAAAACTTTTTTGGATTTTTGATAGGTCTTGCCATAGTCCTTTCAGTTCTTTTCTTATTTGGAATAATATATTGCACAGAGAAGCTCAAAATGATTCGTCAAAAAGAGCATGATCATTTCGATCTGAAAGTTGAGGAGGCGTATGAGACAGATGTGAAGGCAGACCCAGGTGTTGCCAAACGTTGGGATAATGTTATGCGTCACATCGAGTCAGACAATCAAAATGATTGGAGACAAGCGATCATGGAGGCCGACATCATACTTGATGATCTTTTGAATAAAATGGAATACCACGGCGATGGAGTTGGTGAGAAATTGAAGAGGGTAGAGAAGGCTGACTTCGATAGTCTAGATGAAGCTTGGGAAGCACACAAGTTTCGTAATCAGATAGCTCACCAAGGCTCTACAATGGCTATAAATCAATATGAAGCAAAGAGGATAATAAACCTCTATAAGAAGGTGTTTACAGAGTTTTATTTTATACAAAACTGATTTGATGTAAGAGCGACTTTAAATTGTGTAGATTCATATTTAAGCTATCCACAGGGTAGAGATATCTGTTATAGGTTAGTGATATAATATTGTAAGAAACAATTATTATTAACTTTAGATAAATCACATGCCTCCACAGAATAATCCTGCCCCAGCTCCAGTAAGCTCACAGTCAAACAGTACCATCATGGCCGTCTTGGCCTATCTCGGTATTCTTATAATTGTCCCTTTTGTGACAGAAGCCAAGAATGATCCTTTTGTTAAGTTCCATCTTAAGCAAGGCCTTGTTCTGATCATCTCTGAAGTTATAGGTTTATTTATTGGCATAATTCCTATTTTGGGTTGGATTATTGCTCCACTTTTGGCATTGTTCAACATCATTATGGTTATACTTGGTATCATCAATGCTGCCACCGGAAAACAGAAGCAGTTACCTATCATAGGATCTATTGGTAATGGTTTCAACTTTTAGTATCGATTATCAATCTAAAAACAAAATATGGGTTTCCTAAATAATCAAAAGATATCTAACATTCAGTGGATCAATCAGACACCGGACACATTGGCTTGGCGTTATCCAGATCCAGATCAGGTATTACAGAATAATTCGACAGTAATCATTGGCCCTAGTCAGGCGATTCTTTTTGTTAATGAAGGTAAACCTCAGGGAATAATCAATACCCCTGGTTCTATCGATTTGCAGACAGCAAATATTCCATTTGTCACTTCGATATTGAGTATTTTCCGTGGAGGTGATAGTAAGCATAAAGCAAAGGTATTCTTCTTCAATATAAACAAGATCCCGAATACGAAATGGGGAACCCCATCGCCACTTAAATACATTGATCCTGTCTACAAGTTCCCGGTTGGTTTGAGAGCTTTTGGAAATTATACTTTCACGATAACTGATCCGATGAAGTTCTTTACAGAATTTGTCGGTGATCGTGATGAGATGTCTCTCGAGGAATTCAAGCAGACTATCAATAGTCGTATAATAACCCCTATAACTGATTCACTTGCTTCTGCTAAGTTTTCATTTGTTGACATAGACTCAAATCGTGAGGAGCTGTCGAAAACCATTAGTGCGAAGATTGCTTCAGAATTTGGTGCTTTCGGTTTTACTATGGATGACTTCAGGATTGAAAACACTGATTTTGATGATGCTACACAAAAGAGAGTTGACTCTATTTCCGATGTTCAAGCTCAAGCACAGGCCATCAATGCTCTCGGTGATGTAGATCCAGTCAAGATGGCTAACTACGCCAAGCTTCAACAGCTTCAAGCTCTCAAGATGGCCGCCGGTAATCCAAATAGTATCGCTGGTGCTGGAGTTGGGATTGGCGCCGGTGTTGGTCTAGGTGCAGCCATGGCTCAGGGTATAAATCAGAACAATCAAACCCCACCCACGCAACAGCCGCCGGTGCAACCTTAAATATATGAAAAAGAAGAAATATTGGTTGAAATGGGGATTAGCAACTGGCGTAGTGTTTTCGCTATTTGTTTTCTTACAGTCGGTATTATTCCCATCCTGTATAGGTCAATGTCCGGTATTCGATATGAGTAGTATCTTAGGAGGAATTTCTAGAATATGGCTGTTGCTGATTCAGGTCGCACTAGCTTCTTTTGCAGTTAGTTTTGTCATTGGAGCCGTTCTTGGTTTCATATATGAGAAAATACAAAGTAAGCGT
>CAIPWS010000128.1 GCA_903868845.1 uncultured bacterium | reverse complement strand
GGTATTGGTTTTCTTGGGAGTTGGAATAATCTATTTCTATAATAGATAGCTCTGTTGAGCCAATTATAGTGCCATTGACATAAGTGTAAAAGGTGATATAATATGAATGTATAAAGTTCCCTCTAGTTACCCCTCAAGTAGGACACTCGACGATAATAATGAATAATACTCTGACGGCGTTCTAAACTCAATACACTCTCTCGGTCGGTCATTTAAGAAGGCGTGGATCTGATCCAAATCTTCTTGAGTAACAGTACTGATATCTCTCCGTTTAGGTACAAAGCAACGTATCCATCTGTTAGTGTTCTCCACCAGACCCTTTTCCCAAGAATGGTAAGGATGTGTAAAATAGATATGCGTGCCGAGAAGGACCTCGAGTTCTCTCCAGCATGTGAATGCTATGTCGTTGTCTGTGGTGATGCTCTTCAATTCAACACCATGGAACAACCTAGAAAGCGCGGCACGTATTGTGTCGCGTTTTCTGTTGGGTAACTTCACTACCCAGGTCTTCTTGGCTACATAATCAACCGCTACCAGCAGTACCCATTTGCTCTCCCTGGAGACAATGAAGTCAATCTCAATATGACCCACACCTTTTCTCTCTGGTCTCTCATCTATGTATATTCTTCCGTCTTTAATCGACTTCCAATGACTTCTCTTGCGTCCACTTTTGCAGCTGTTCCAGCCCCAGAAGAGCAGATGCTCCAAGCCACGACTTTCTGCAAACTTGTATATAGCTTTAGCTGAACACATGATGCCGAATTCTCTCTCTAGATGACCGCTAATCATTTTAGGTGACCATTTTTCTCGGAGTTTTTCCTCGACATGTACGATTAAGAAGCTGTCCATTGAAACCTTCAGACATTGTTGCTTTGCTCTCCAACGCCTAGCAGATGACTTCTCCTTAGCTTTCTCTGCTGTGTATATACCCTTAACACTATTTTTCCTAATCTCTCGACTGACAGTATTCACACTTCTCTGCAAGAACCCAGCAATCTCTCTAACTGCGGAACCTTCACAATATAGCTTCTCAATGACGTACCTCTCTCCGAACGACAAATGATTGTATTTCATATGACAGTTAAATTAATTTTGCTAATGCATTAATTCTACTGTCCTACTTCAAAGGTATCTAGGTGACCCAAAAATAAACTTCGAAACGAATGGAGATGTATGGAAAATATCTATACAGCAATGCGGAAAGCACTTGGTGTTACAAACGACACGTTGGCGCCCGAGTTAGTAAAACGGCGATTGGTGCCTTTACCTGAAAGAATTACTGCCGAAAGCATCGATGGGTTAAATGAAACCCTGATTGCTCTCGATCTGAAAGAAGTCGCACCGATCACCCTAATGATTGCAAGCGATGGTGGTAACGTGACACACGGTAAATACATTAGCGGCGCAATCCAATCAATTCGCTCACCTGTTGATGGTCTGGTGGTTGAACGTGCGGCATCGATGGCGGTCAATATTCTGCAAATGTGTCGCGAGCGACGAGCGCTTCCATGCGCAACGTTCTTCGTTCACTTCATTCGCTGCAGCTTTGAGGTCATTCGCGACAGCGATGAAATAACACCGGCGGACATGATCGCACTCAAAAGAATTATGACTGCCGACAAGAAGTACCTTGAGGAGTTGTGCGCTCGACGAACCGGCAAGACGGTTGCGGAAATCAACGAACTGTTCCGTCTAGGTGAAAAATACAAGTGCGAATACACCGCGGAGGATGCCTTGAAACTTGGTTTTATCGACAGGATCGATACTACGTTCAAGATCTGGGATACTCCGGTTGAGAAACCAAAATAGCTGAAACTTCGAACAATAACCCCCTCCACGAGAGCGATCTTGTGGGGGGTTTCCGATTTATCACATAAAATGCTATGGTTAACATATGAATAACTCACCACGTAAGCAAGCTATCCCGGCCAAAAATCCGGACGAATTCCCAATGCGCATAAACAAATATCTAGCCTTGAAGGGCTATGCCACACGCCGTGGAGCAGATGAGCTTATTGAGCGCAAAACCGTAACTATAAATGGACGTCCTGCAGTGCTCGGTGACAAAGTTACGGAGAAAGATGTTATCGAGGTGCGCAAGAACAAGGGATCCGCAGGTGCCGGCGCACGCGGTGGAGCTTTCAGTCAGGAGTATATTTATTTCGCGGCCAATAAACCGCGCGGTGTTCCATTACTTGATACACGAAAAGGCACAAAAGGTTTTATCAATACTTTCGTACACGCCATGCCGAAGGAGGCCAAAAGCTTGTTCCCTGTCGGAAGTCTGGATCCAGAAGCGTCTGGTCTTATTATTTTTACAAATGATCGCCGCATCATAGATCGTCTAGAAAATCCGAAGCATGCTCACGTCAAACAATATCACGTGGAGACTATCAGTCCTTTGCGTGCAAATTTCAAAGAGAAACTTGAGGCCGGTGTTTCTGTAAATGGTGACGAGCCTATAAGTTGCCGAGTCAAACTTCAAAGTCCAAATTCTTGTTACATCAGTATCATCGATCCGAAAAATCGCATTCGTGGCATATGTTCTCTTTTTGGCGCAGAGATTGCCAATCTGACTCGCACTTCCATTTCCAATATTCAGCTCGGCAAAGTCGAGTCTGGTGGTTTCCGTAAGATCGAAGGTGATGAGCTTGCACTATTTTTGAAGAATTTGGGGCTGTAAATTGGTCGGTAAATCCGACGCCATATTGGCGACGACTTTGGCGTTGATCTTTCGCAAGGCCTTATTCATAGCGCGATGATCTGGTACGACCTCCCCCACCAGATTCCAGAAATTTGGACCGTGGTTAAATTCCTTCACGTGACAGATCTCGTGCACGATCACATAGTCGCGCAGCTCCGCTGGCAGAAACAAAAGTTTATAATTGAAATTGAGATTCCCCTTCTTCGAGCATGAACCCCAGCGACTCACTTGATTTCTTATAGCAATTTTTCCAAGTGGAAGATTGTAATGTTTATTGAAATGAATCACACGATCGGTTATGAGTGCGCGTGCTGACTCTTTGTGTGTCAGGTATGAGCGACGGCCACTAGTGTTACGCAAAGAACTTGTGCGACTGCGAGTGCGCCTCACACGTCGTGTTCTTACACGCCTTTTGACCCATCGAAATACTATGCGGAATTTTTTCACTTACCAATCATAGCAAGTTTCTCCGCGCGCGTAAGCCTCTTCCATGCCGCCTCAAGTGCTCGAGCCTTCGCATAGCTTCGCGACCC
>CAIPWS010000127.1 GCA_903868845.1 uncultured bacterium | reverse complement strand
TTAGGTGATGCCAGCGCTGATCGTTATCAGCAAGCTCTAGAAGTCTGCATTAACGATACCAATATTGATGGCATTTTAGTCATATTAACACCCCAAGCTATGACCGAACCCACTCTAATCGCTCAGTGCATTATTGATCAGTTTCTCTTTCTGTGCAGGCTCCAGCGTTCTTTTCTGAAAGGTCTGTAAGGCCAGTTTAACGCTGGATAATGGTGATTTCAACTCATGTGTAATGGAATGCAGGAAATTGGTCTGCTGTATCGCCAGTTCGATCTCTTTGCCGAATATTCTTCTCACCTGGATCAATCCTATGATCTGCAGAAACAGAAAGAACAATCCTTCTGACAGCACCATGATCCTGTCTTTTTTGTATTTGGTGAGCAATTGGAGGTAACTCTGCGTTTCCTCGTACTTTATCGGGTTGGGCGTGGATTGATAATTGATCCTGTCCAATTGCATTTTCTCAGTAAAAGCCTGCTCATTCTTAGAGAATAATAGGTATCCCCACCATAGCGAAAACACAATGATGTAGCCAAAAACGATATAAAAAAGCAGGAAAGGACTTTTGCCGAAGAGCTTGAGCATAAATTTTGTTTGCTATCAAATTTAAATGAAAGCTAAAATTGTTTGTCATCATTTTATAATTTTGCAATCAGATGGCTAAGCGCAAGAAAAAGTCAGGTGCTGAACTGACGACGGAGAATGAGCTCCTTAAATTGAAAATGATGGCTGAATTCGGCGGTGATTTTGCCGGATCAGAGCATCTGCCACCCGAAGTAGAACATTTATTTCTGAAACAGATCAATAGGTTTCACCATCTCCATGAAAAAGCCGGGATGGTCAAGATATATGATTTCATCGGAGCGCCATTGTATAATCATGTTCATGATCTTTCTGATAAGGAGATAAAAAAAGAACTGAAGAAACTCCTGGCGCTTCTTCGCAAAAAAGGCATCGTGGTTGAGTCTTTGAGCGGTGTCAGCGACAAAGAGATGTATCGATTTGTGACAGAAGAAATATTCAAACAGGAGATACAGAACATTCGAATGCCCAACTGGACCATTCATATGCTGTATGAGGAGTTTCATCCGAGCGATGAGTTTGATATTAAAAACCAGTGCGGCACCGCACTCGCTTTCATCTTTGACAAGAGTTTCATTACGGCAGACTTTGTATTTCTGGATGAGATGAAAAGCCCGCTGGGACTGGGCATGGAGAAGGATGAACTGATCGAAAAGATAGATACGTTCAAGCTGGGCTTTAATCAAATGATGTTTATCGGTGCGGAATTCAAGGTAATAAACATCGACAATGAAAATAACATCGCACATGTCACAGTATTAGCGGATTTCAAAACACAAACACAGAAAGGACGTAGATTCAAAACAGAATCGGCAGAAGTGAATTTTGTCCTCTCTAAGGACCCCAATACCCAATACTGGATGATCGAGCAATTGATCTATGAAGGATTGTAAATTGAGATGAGTGAAAAATCTTGATTTCAGAGATTTTTTTTCATATTTGGCATAGTATTTAGTTCACAATACATATCAAAGCCCCATTATGCATAAGATCAAAACGATCCTATTTGTTTTTTTGTTGTCAGCTATAACTGCGCCACTATCTGCTCAGAAAGATCAGGTCTGCAAGATCTGGTACAATCAGGAAAAAACTTCAAGACTGGAGGTTTATCAAACCGGAAACACATTTGAAGCCAAGATCATTTGGCTTAGTGAGCCCACCGAAAATGGCAAACCTAAGCTGGACAAGGAGAATCCGGATGATAAATTGAAATCCCGTCCTGTATTGGACATGGTAGTCTTACATAAGATTTTCAAAACAAAGGACAACCCAAATTACTATGACGGAGGTAAGATATATGACCCCAAGAACGGCAAAACATACGATTGCCACATGACTTACAAAGGTAACACTATAGAACTTCGAGGTTATGTTTTAGGTATGTCTTTCCTCGGCAGAACATCAGTCTGGACATTGGCTGAGCCTCAGTTTCAAAAATAGGCATTGCTTCCTGCGTTGTCCTTTTTACTAAACTAAACTATCGTTTTCAAAACTTCTTCGTGTACTACTCGCCATTGGTGAGTGTCGATGGGTATTATCTTTACGAGCGCAAATCTATTACATGAAAAAGAATGTCGTTCTCATTATATCCTTTCTGTCGGTTACAGCTGTGGCGCTGATC
>CAIPWS010000126.1 GCA_903868845.1 uncultured bacterium | reverse complement strand
TAGCCATTTCTGGCTGTTTCTGCTTTTACATGGTCCAGGTATGATGCGAGTCCGCCGAAGGATTCGAAGTAATCGTTCAAAAACTTTTGTGCGTCTTCACGTGTGGTTCCTAGGTTTTGTTTCAATGCACTCACACCCATTCCATACATTATTCCGAAATTTATAACCTTGGCTTGGCGGCGCATATCTCCCGTCACTTTGTCAGCTGGAACCTTGAAAACGAAAGACGCGACAGATGTATGCACGTCTTCTTTGTTTTTGAAAATATTTATAAGTTTCTTGTCATCAGACAAAAAGGCGGCTATACGAATCTCGATCTGAGAATAATCAAATGCGCAAAGTTTAAATCCTTTTTCGGTCACGAAAGCCGCGCGTATTGCTCTTCCAAGTTCTGTTTTTATAGGAATGTTTTGGAGATTTGGTTCTTGAGATGCCATACGACCTGTTGTCGTTCCAGTTTGAAGAAACTTAGCGTGCAGTCTATCATTTTCATCGAGCAATGGTGGAATAGCATCTATATATGTAGACAAAAGCTTTGTCAGTTCACGATATTCGAAGACAAGAGGAACTATCGGGTGCATGTCTCTCATCTTTTCTAGCTCTGACTCCTTTGTCGAACGCGCACCTGAACCTGTTTTCTTGGCATTTTTTATTTTTATATCCAATACGTCAAACAAAATCTCACCGAGCTGTTTTGGTGAGCTTATATTGAACTCTCGTCCTGCAAATTTCCAAATCTTTTGTTCGAGGTCTGCCGCGACTTCATGGTAAGTCTTAGAAAGGTTAGCGAGAATCTTTCTATCTATTTTTATTCCACGATCCTGCATAGTTTTTATAACCGGCATGAGTGGAAGTTCTATTTCATTGAAAACTTTCTCGAGTCCCCTCTTTTTCAACTCGACCAAAATGATCTCATACGATTTTGCTAGCGCTGCCGCCTTGCCACCAACATCATCTGGATCAATGTTTGTGAAAGCCAAAATATCCTCTATTTGTGGTTTTGTTGTATTGGAATTGACCAGCCAAAGCGCTATTGCGGCTTTGTTGAGCGCTTCTGCTGGGATATTGTCGTCCACAGACTTATTAACAGTATTATCAACAGGTTTATCCTCAGTTTTATCCACTCCTATCGCCTTTTCAAGTCTTGGGCCAAGCGTGCGAAACTCCAGTTCATGCCAAAAATTGTTTACAGCTTTCGTGTTGATCGCTTCTTTGAAAGTTTTTTCAGGTAGTTTGAAATCTATCGGAACATCACATTTGATAGTCGCCAACATTTTACTAAATTCTGCTTCCTCTTCGTTGTCTCGCAAGAGTTGAATGATGCGTGGTGTCAGTCCGGCTTTTTCGAAAACTTCGTCTGTTGCTTCTTTCGCACCTTTTTTATTCAACTTTTTGTACATTTCCTCAACTGTTCCGAAGTTTGAGATAAGAATGGTCGCTGTTTTTTCACCTATTCCTTTTATACCTGGAATATTATCTGATGGGTCTCCACGCAAACCTTTGTAGTCTGGTATGAGTTCTGGTCCGAAACCAAATCTTTCTTTGACTCCCTTTTCGTCATATATGACCGTGTCATTTATTCCTTTTTTAAATGTATACACTTTCACTCTTTCACCATCAACCAACTGGAGAATGTCCATATCACCAGATGCGATGATAATGTCTATATTATTGTCGGCATTATTTTTCGTTACTTCTTTTGAAATGGTCCCGAGTATATCATCTGCTTCAAACCCTTCTTTGTCATACATAGGAATTCCCATGACTTCGAAGATCTTTCTGGAACTATTCATCTGTGTGATCAGATCATCGTCTGTCTTTTTTCGTCCGGCTTTGTAGGCTTTGAATATTTCGTGGCGATGTGTCGGTGCAGCCAAGTCGTAACAAGCAACTATATAATCTGGTTTCAGATCTTCTATGATCTTTATAAGCATTGCTGACAAACCATAAAGTGCTCCTGTTGGTTCGCCTTTCGAAGTCGCGAAGTCTGGCAGAGCATGATATGCCCTGTGTAAAATAGCGTGTGCATCCAACAAAACAAGTCTTTGCTTTTGCTCTTTTATGGGCGTTTTTTTCATTGTTCACATTGTACCTTATTTGAAGTAAGTCCCGCTAATTATAAATGAAGGTAAATTTTTGCAATTAAAAATTGCCAGCCTCTCGTGTCCAGTGAGCTGCACTTTCGTGCATACCCCACTGGACAACGAGATAGACTGGACAATTTGCGTTGGGTCCCGTTCTGGAACCCTTCGCGTGT
>CAIPWS010000125.1 GCA_903868845.1 uncultured bacterium | reverse complement strand
GTGCAATATCTGAGGAGGATGGGTTTATTATGAAGATTTGGAGGACGTGAATAATTGTTGCTTATACGAATTATGAATATGAATATTAGAATGAATATAAATGCAAAATTATGTGCGGGACTTGTAGATGTTTATGGTTTTTCAGAAAATGAGTATCGTATCTTTAAAGTTATGAGTGAATATATACCCGCTAGTAGGATTTTGCTCAAATTTCGTAAAAGAAGAATTGTTTTGGAAATTGTTCACAGAAAAAGACGGCTATGGAGACTTAGGCCTCGTTTGGTGCCAGACAGGACACGTTTTTTCAGACCTTTAGCAAAGTGACCATTTTGTGGTCACTTTGTCAGAGGTGCTCAGGGAGGCATGTCGGTGCTGGCTAATATTTTGGTTGCGCGGGGTGATAGTGTCGTCTCAAAAGGAGGAGTTATTCACATTGATAAATTGGAATGGCTTTATTGAGCCATTCCAATTTATAAATGTGGACAAGGTTACAATTGTGCAAAGCTAAGTAGGCGTTTTAAATAACTGTGCCACCCCCCGCCGGCACACACTATTTACCAGCATATGAAAATTGAGCCTTCTGATGGCCTAATTTTCGTATATACTCACGGAGCATGCGCACCCACTCACACCCAACCGGCTTGAGTTTTGTGCGATCAACTTATTAGACCTGCGGCGAAGAGGAAGAGACACATACTTTTCATGACCTTTTGAACATTGACGACTTTTCCGACAGTCGATAACATCACAAAAATTGCATAATTACCAATTATCATGTAATACTTAAGGCAACGCATCAAGTGGCGTCACAAAAAATGGCTCAAACAAACAATATAATAAGCGATAAAGCAAACACTTCAAACAATACAGGCAAGAAATTACTCATCGTAGAGTCTCCATCGAAAGCCAAAACAATCTCCAAATATCTGGGCGATGAATTTGTCGTACGTGCATCTGTCGGCCACGTCCGCGATCTCCCAAAATCAAACAAAAAAGCCATAGACATAGAAGGCGGCTTTATTCCTCATTACGAAGTGGTGGCGAAGAAAGAAGCAGTCATTTCTGAAATAAAAAAAGAGGCTTCAAATGCAAGTGAGATATTACTCGCAACCGACCCGGACCGTGAAGGAGAAGCAATCGCTTGGCATATAAAAGAATTGCTTACAAACAAAGAACTTGGAGGAACTATCGGTGCTCGCGAAGCAAAAAAAATAATAAAGCGTGTAACCTACAACGAAGTCACGAAAGAAGCAGTCCTCGAAGCCATAGCAAATCCACGCGACATAGACGAACATCTTCGTGAAGCACAAGAAGCA
The DNA here is from genome assembly GCA_903868845.1 of uncultured bacterium. Taxonomy (GTDB): domain Bacteria; phylum Patescibacteriota; class Minisyncoccia; order Phycocordibacterales; family PALSA-1337; genus C7867-002. The sequence continues at coordinate 547 of CAIPWS010000125.1, read as the reverse complement.
CGTAGGGTTCTTGATCGCATCGTCGGCTACGATCTTTCTGGCCTCGTCTGGAAAAAAGTTCGTTACGGACTTTCTGCTGGTCGTGTCCAATCACCCGCTTTGCGTATAATCATGGAGCGCGAACGAGAAATACGTGCATTCATTCCAGAAACATATTGGGCAATAGAAGGTATATGGAAAACAAAAAAGTTAGCAGAGATAAAACTTTCATGTGTGGAAGAACCTCGCGAACTGAAAGAAGTTGAGCGCATCCTAGAAACAGCTAGAAATTCCAACTGGAAGATCATAGATATAGAAGAAACGGAGCAAAAAAGATCACCGAAGGCTCCATTTATAACATCTACTCTCCAGCAAACTGCTAGCTCACGTCTCGGATTTTCGCCTTCTAGAACTATGGGTATTGCCCAGAAGCTTTATGAAGCCGGTCACATCACTTATATGCGTACAGATTCGACGAATCTTGGTAAACAAGCTTTGGAGCAAATCAAAACGCGTGCGCCTGCGGCGGTCATTCTCGACATCTGGCTGGAAGGTAGCAAGCTGGACG
>CAIPWS010000124.1 GCA_903868845.1 uncultured bacterium | reverse complement strand
GTATCCCTTTTGCGATTGTAGTCGAAAGGTATTTCATCCTTCTTGTTATAACGACTTATGTCTATAGTCTTAAACTCCTTCACGGCTGCGTCTAGTGGATTTTTTATCGAGGCATGAAACACACTACTGATATACGAGTAAAGAAAAACCTCTTCGGATTCTTGACCTAGGCCGTCTATATGCTTCACGAGCACGATCTTATCTTCAGTAAGTGTTCCGGTCTTGTCGGTACAAAGAATGTCCATACTTCCAATATTTTGAATAGCCGACAGCCTCTTCACTATGATTCCACGCTTGGCCAACTCGAGTGATCCTTTTGTGAGGTTGAGTGTGATGATAAGTGGCAAAAGCTCTGGTGTTAATCCCACAGCGAGCGCCGCGGCAAAAAGGAATGACGACAGGACATCGTGCTTATTTATAGTATTTATAAGAAAAATAAATATAACCAAAGCGAAGGTGGCCTTCATTATGAGATAGCTGAAATCTTTTATCGAGCGATCAAACTCTGTTGGCGCTTCCTTGTGTATGAGGCTTTCTGCAATATGGCTGAATTTGGTATTTTTTCCAGTCGATACAACCTCTATTGTTGCCTCCCCTGTCGTGACGCTACTTCCCATGAAAACTTGATCTCCGGCCTGTTTGTCAGATGGAAATGATTCGCCAGTCAAAGAGGATTCATTCAAAAAGAAACTTTTTCCTTCCAAAATTTTTCCGTCGGCTGGAACTATGTCTCCAGGAGAAAGATTTACTATGTCACCAGGTACTATTCCAGAAAGTGGAATCTCGTATGAAGATCCGTCCCTAGTTACGTTCGCTGTAACCATGACTTTGGCTTTCAGAAGAGCTGCGGCTTTCTCGGATTTGTGTGTATTTATGAAATCAAGAAGAATACTGGCCACAACGATGATGACTATGATGCTGGCACTTATCGCATCTCCACCAAAAGCGGATATCCCAGCGGCTATGAGCAATATTATGATCAACGGATTTTTGAAGCGTACCAGAAAATCCACTATGGAAGATAGTTTTTTCCTTTTTACTATTTCGTTTGGGCCGAACTCTGCAAGTCGCTTCTCAACTTCATTCTTTGTCAGTCCTGTGTATTTCATTTTGAAAGTATAGCAAAAGACAGCGCTTTGTGCGCTTGCCTTCTATTTTATATCTATCTCCTTTGCGGCAGCGTAAACCTTCTTTGTAATTTCTGGATTTTGTTTACTTTCCAAGAAAATTTGGGCGTTTGGGCTGTATTTTGCTGCCAAATCAATAGTGGTTTTGTACTTATCTGTAAATTCTTTCTTAGCTTCCGATGGTGTATACAAGTGAATTACCCTGAGATACTCTCCCAACCCTTTGAACCAATTTTCCAATACAGCAAGATTGTCTTTTCCCTCCGCGCCATGTAATGCGTGGTTGACGTCCAGTGTGACGCCAATATATTTATTTGCTGTCTCTATATCTATACCCTGTTTTTGGAGCTCACTTTGAATCTTTTTAATGAGAGACATTATCTCTTCTATCGTTTGTCCGTATGCACCTTCATCGCCCTTCACTGGCATATTTTCAATAGCTATATTTAGTTGTTTATTGTTTTTTATTGCTTCTACAATAGCTTTTATAAACACTTCGCAATAATTGCCGACTATTTGGTCTTTTGCTTCTTGTGGAAGTCCTATAAAAACTTTTGAGTTTATAGATGGTGGGTGCACAGTATAAGCCGC
>CAIPWS010000123.1 GCA_903868845.1 uncultured bacterium | reverse complement strand
GCTATCTTCACGTCCATACCAAGCGAAAGTGCTATTCCGGAAGCTCTCAGAGCCGCCTTACGACCGGCTGAGTCAGAATCGAAGGCAATGATGACATTTGGCGAAAGTCTGCGAACTAGACCTAGATTACTAACTATACCCTGCTCATTTATAGCTTCATCACCGAGCGCAGTTCCTGAAGCCGCCACAGTGTTCTTGATACCCGCCTGATGTGACATAACCAGGTCCATCTGACCTTCTACGAAGATAGAATATCCCATGCGACGAATCTCACTTTTGGCTTTATCAAGCCCATAGAGAACCATAGATTTGTCATATAGAGGTGTGTCTGGACTATTGAGATATTTCGCGGACTTCCCGTCGTCTTTCAGTATGCGACCCGTAAAAGCTATAACTCGACCACTTGAGTCAGTTATTGGAAACATTACGCGACCTCTAAATCTGTCGTAAAATTCAGGCCCGTCTTCTTTCTTTTTCACCAGTCCTACTTTCTCCATCATTGTGTCACTCCAACCCTTTGACTTCAAATATGTTGCCAGATTTCTCCAACCTTCAGGTGCCCAACCGATACGAAATTCTATGCGAGTCTCAGATGTAATACCACGACTCTTCACATATTCTTGTGCCTCTTTTGATTTGGCAAATTGATCTTCGAAATATGATGCCGCAAGTTCCATCAGTTGAAATTGTCTGTCACGCTCACTATCGGCCTTGGTGTCATAAACAAGTGGAACACCTGCTTTTTCTGCAAGGATTTTCAGAGCTCCACGAAAATCAAGTCCTTCAAATTGTTCAACGAAAGAAAAAATATCGCCTTTCGCACCACATCCGAAGCAATAATATCCTCCACGATCTGGAGACACGAAAAATGACGGAGATTTCTCATTATGAAATGGACACTTGGCCTTATACGACTTCCCAGCCTTATCCAGCTTCACATAAGAGCCGATCACCACATCTATCGGCAGTCGCTCTTTTATCAGTTCTACAGTAGTACGGTTCATGAGGCTATTATAGCGCAAAATGCTTGGTGTGCATTTTTCTGAGGCCACGGTGGGAATCGAACCCACGCATAACAGTTTTGCAGACTGTCGACTTACCACTTGTCTACGTGGCCATATAAATACTTTTCAAACTAACAAGAGCATTTTAGCTATTTTTCGGCCTTAAGTCCATCTACTGATTTCTTACTGACCACATGATGTGAAGCAAGATTTTTAAGATAACTACGGCGATGCACATCAGATATTCCGAACTTTTTTATGGCCTTATAATGAGCGGCTGTTCCATAACCTTTATGAATTTCTAGTGCGTATTGAGGATATCTTTTTGCCAGCTTTTTCATTCTTCTATCACGATAAACTTTCGCGCATATCGATGCAAGAGCAATGATCGGGACTGTTGCGTCTCCATTAATAATAGTCTTTTGATTTAAAAATCTAGAAGGCGCATGCAGTAAACCATCTAGTTTTATCTGCGCACCAACGTCAACAAATCCATCACGTTCAAGTCTCTTCAGTCCGCGCTTTATAGCAGATCGGACTGCAAAACTAATACCGCGTTTATCTATCATCTTCGCACTAGAAAATGAAACCGCATAGGCAATCTCCTGAGCCTTTTTACTTTTATCTTTAATCTTTTTTATCCATTCCTCCCTTTGCTTTTCTGAAAGCTGTTTTGAATCTTTTACTCCTTGAAATTTACGCAAAACTGCAACCGAACTTACAGCAAAAACTCCCACCGAAACTGGTCCAGCCAATGGTCCTCGACCAGCCTCATCGATGCCGACTATGACATTTGAACCAAATCTTTTGGTATTTGATGGCAGCTTTTTCATTTCCATATTATAACCCGTAAACGGAATGTCGGGGCCGGTCATTGACCAGCCCCGACGTAAGTTAACCATAATCACACAGAAACAATCGATTTGTGCACATGTAATGTGCCGACATGACGCACGGGTGTGGCGAGAAGTGAAAAATCTTCCAAAAGACCGTCCATCCACTTTTCTTCCGCCGAATACCGTGCGAGTTCCAAATACAGCACCTCGTGATGAGCACTACGGCTATTGACCACCGCGAACTTGGCTATCGATGTCTTGAAGCGCTTCGGAATACTGAATGGGACTTGCAATGCCCCATATGTACTTTTCACCTGAAGAACAAAAACCTTCAGGTTTCGCGCTGCCAAGAACCTCGGCGAATGCACCTTCTCAGGTTGCTGATCCTTGCCAGCAAGCAAGAAGTACCGGATGTACCGCTTGTTCCCAAGATCGACATTTTGCTCGCCGATAACTCTCGAGCTTCGTTCGGCGTCGATCCAGAAGTGCACCACCTCATCATCGACTCCATGACCAATATGCGTTCCAGAGATAGCGATGACACCGTAGTGGATCTTTCCCTCCTCCAACTCGTGGAGAATGGAGAGATTAGACCCCAACAACTTCGGCACAGTCAACTGATTCGCATACAGATCACGTCCCAACCCAAAGATTCCGTAAGCAAACAAGCCCGGACAATCCATAAAGTCGGAAACCCCCACTAACAACGGTACTCGGTCATCAGGTTTTGATACCATGTTTTGGACTCCTTTGTTTAATCCTCATGTACTTTTACTCAAAAAATGAACAAAGTCAACATGACGCTTGTTCAAAAGTTTTGTTATACTTCAAATACGATATTTCGAGTTAAAAAATATGTCAGAATTTACCCACCTCCATACTCATTCGCACTATTCGCTTTTGGCAGCTTTGCCGAAGATAGATGATTTGGTCGGAGAAGCCAAAAGGCATGGCATGAAAGCCTTGGCGCTGACAGATAGCGGAAACCTATACGGTGCTATCGAGTTTTTCAAAGCCTGTAAGAAGAAGGAAATCAAACCTATCATTGGCGTAGACTTCTATGTAGCAGCGCGTTCACGTAGAGACATGCAAGCTGGTATAGACAATCGTCGAACTCGTTTGGTTCTGCTCGCACAAAATGAAACTGGCTACAAAAACCTCGTACAACTCGTTACACTTTCTCATCTGGAGGGTTTTTATTATAAACCTCGTCTAGATCGTGAACTTATTGAAAAATATAATGAAGGCCTCATAGCCATTTCACCTTCGTTTTCTGGAGAAATAGCCCAGTCGCTGAAAGGTCGTAACCAAGACAAAGCTCGCGAAGTGGCTACATTTTATAAAAAAATATTTGACACACGACTCTACATCGAGATCACTCGTCACCCAGAGATCGAAAATCATGAAGCCAACATGAAGACTTTGGCTGATTTTGCTCGATCACAAAATATTCCAATCATGGGGGCTCATGACGTTTATTATATAAAACCAGAAGATAGATTTGCTCGCGAGACTCTGGTACGTGTGAATTCACACACTGACGCTTCTGAAAAAATATCTGACAGCGATGAGGATGATTTTTCTTTTATCGCTGGCGAAAGAGCAACAGAACTTTTCCACGATATGCCAGAAGCTTTGGAAAATACAGCGAAGATAACAGCATCATGCAACCTCGAGCTTGTTCTTGGAAAATGGGTCTTCCCCGCTCTCACTGTCGAAAGTGGACTCTCACCAAATGAAGAACTTAGACGTATCGTCTATGAAGGATTTGAGCGACGTGGTGTTCCGAAGTCTGAGGATATCATCAAACGTGCAGAATATGAGCTGAAGGTTATAAGCGACAAAGGTTATTCACCATACTTCCTAGTGGTGGCAGACATGCTTCGTTTCGCTAGAGAAAATGGTATTTTGAGCAACATCAGAGGTTCGGTTTCTGGATCCATGGTCACATTCTTGGCTGGAATTACAAATATAAACCCTATTGAATATGAGATTCCTTTTGAACGTTTCTTGAACCCAGATCGTCCGTCTGCTCCCGATATCGATATGGACTATGCCGATAATAGACGTGACGAGGTCATCGACTATGTCCGCGGGAAATATGGCGCTGACAAGGTTGCACAGATAGGAACATTTGGAACCATGGCGGCACGTGGTGCTGTTCGTGATGTTGCTCGCGCAATGGGATTTGACTACGCTGTCGGAGATCGTATTTCAAAACTGATACCTATGGGTTCACAAGGATTCCCCATGACTATTGAGCGCGCTCTCGAAGAAACTGCTGAGCTGAAAGCTGCTTATGATCAAGAAGAAGATACTCATCGCATCATCGACATGGCAAAGAAGATTGAGGGTTGTGCAAGACATATCGGAGTTCATGCGGCTGGTGTCGTCATATCTCCTACAGCTTTGACCGACTATACTCCACTTCAGTTCGATCCGAAGGGTGAAGGAAAAATAATCACTCAGTATGATATGTATTCTATTGAAGAAGCTGGTCTTCTCAAATTCGACTTTTTGGGTTTGAAGAACTTGACGATCATAGCTGACGCAATAGAACGCATCCGCAAAATCGATGGTGTCACTCTAGAAACTGACACGATCCCAGTAGACGACAAAACTACTTTTGAAATGCTTGCTCGTGGTGAGACCGCGGACTTATTCCAGCTAAACGGTGATGGTATGACGAAGTTCTTGAAGGATCTTCGACCATCAACTATCCACGATATCAATGCTATGGTGGCACTTTATCGTCCTGGACCAATAGGTTTTATCCCCGACTATATCGCAAGAAAACATGACCCATCATTGATCAAATATTTGGATCCGATGCTTGAAAACATTCTCAAAAAAACTTACGGAATCTTGGTCTATCAAGATGATCTCTTGATAATGGCGCACGATATTGCCGGATATAGCTGGGGAGATGTGGACAAATTCCGCAAGGCCGTCGGTAAAAAAATTCCTGAGGAAATGGCAAAGCAGAAAGAAAATTTCATTCAAGGTTGTATCAAACACAGTAAATGGTCAGAGAAAAAATCAAAAGAAGTTTGGAAATGGATTGAGCCATTTGCTGCTTATGGTTTCAACAAAGCTCACTCCGTTTCTTATGGTCGCATAGCCTATATTACGGCCTATCTTAAGGCTCATTTTCCAGAGATATATTTGTCTGCAGTTTTGTCCAGTGAGTCCGGCGACACAGATAAAGTTGCCGAGACTATTGCCGAATGTAAGCGTATGAATATCCCTGTACTTCCACCTGATGTAAATGAAAGTTACAGTCAATTTACTGTGGTGAAAGACAGCGAATCTTCTCAAGCTGTTGGAAGTACCGCACTCAAACGTATACGTTTCGGATTGGTCACGATCAAAAATTTCGGTCAAGGTATTTCTACTGCAATCATCGATGAGCGCAAACGTGGCGGTAAATACAAGTCCCTTGTAGATTTCCTAGACAGAGTGAAAGATCGCAATCTTAACAAAAAATCCTTGGAATCTCTGATCAAAGCTGGTGCTCTAGACTGTTTCGGTGAGGATCGCGGTATCATGCTCGGCAACATTGATCTCTTACTCGAATACAACAAAGAAGGCGCCACCAAGCACGCAGATCAAGATTCTCTTTTTGGAATGATGGCAGACACATCCAGTGTGCCATCATTGACTATGGTTGATGTTCCGAAGGCTGATATGAAAGACAAACTCACTTGGGAAAAAGAATTGCTTGGACTTTATATTTCTGGTCAG
>CAIPWS010000122.1 GCA_903868845.1 uncultured bacterium | reverse complement strand
GCCGACAGCAAGGTTCAAGGCGCTACTGTTCTCATGTCTATGAATGAAGACAAGCTCGAAGGTTGCCAGATTTCCTCAAATGCATCATGTACTACAAATGCCGGCTCACCACTTATCGCTATTTTGAATGAAGCTCTTGGCATAGAAAAAGCTTTGCTCAATACTGTTCATGGTTACACCGCCAGCCAATCTCTCGTCGACGGTCCTTCCAAGAAAGATCTTCGTGAAGGTCGTGCAGCTGCGCAGAATATTGTGCCATCTTCTACTGGTGCCGCTATCGCCGTCACTCAAGTCATGCCAGAGTTGAAAGGTTTATTCGATGGAATATCAATACGCGTGCCAGTCGTCACCGGTTCTATAGTTGACGTAACTTTCATTTCCAAGCGTGCAACTACTGCTGAGGAGGTCAATGGTATTTTGAAGAAGGCCGCTTCCGACAAACGCTGGAATGGTATTTTTACAGTGACAGAAGAACAGTTGGTTTCTCATGATATTATCGGAAATCGTCACGCTTCTATTGCCGACCTCGCTTTTACTCGTGTTGTTGGTGGAAATCTCGTGAAGGTTCTCGCTTGGTATGATAATGAGATGGGGTATACGTATACGCTTGTCGATCACGTCGTGAAGGCTGGGATGTTGGTGTAATAAAAATCGCCGAAAATATTTAATGATGCAGTGCTGAGAGCAATTCATTTATTGATTTGAAGTATTTTTCTCCTTGTTTCGTGATGAAATAGGTGACCTCTGTGCACATGTCGTCTGTTTCTGTGCGACCTTTTGTTATTAGGCCGTTTCTGCGTAATTTAGAAAATATGCTGTATATGGTCGATTCGCCCGCATTGACTCCGAAGGCTCGTAGGCGAAATAGAATGTCTTTTCCAGTCATGCCCTGAATATGTTGCTCGGGTTTGTTGAGGTATTTGATAATCAGAAAATCGGTTAGTGCGTTTAATATTTTCTGATCATATGAATGCTTAATTTTCATTTGTAATTTGTATATTGTGGTAATTATATAATAGTCAGTCGTTTTCGGGGAGATGGTGTGCTGTTTAAAATGAGGGGTTTATCCACATCTATAAACTAGAATCGCATGGTTGAGCCATTCTCATTTATAGATGTGGATAAGTAGGTGTTTTGGAAAACATATGTCACCCCCCTGGCCATGCTATTATGCTAATACTAAACCTAATTTCTATGAAAATCTTGAACAAAATTCCAACATTAGAAGTTAAGCGTTGCTTTGTTGTTGGAGACCTAATGGCGCAGCACTATCGTAAAACCGGCACAAAAAGAAAAGCTTATATTTTCGTCAAAAAAGTATGTAAAATGAATGAGCCAGAGCTCGATAAATTTATTGGTGATAAGTACATGAAACGCCTAAATGCCTACAATAACTCCAACTGGTACAAAGCTTGCCTCGGACCAAGTGAATTGGGTGTTTGGAGAAGAGCGGGAGAATTGCCTCTTAGATGGACCAATAAGTCTCTTGAAAATTCTGCGTCAAGCATTGGAAAGGCTATGAAGCGAAAAAATGGATTTAAGAATAAAAAGATAAGAGCTGTAAAATCAATTTCAAGCATGATCACTTCGTCCCTAGATGATTTTCAAAAAGAAAAATACTTATTACCAATTGTTTTTCAGACGGATACCGGTACTCGAGGTCGTGCGCGATTAAAATTCAAAACAAAAGGGGATATAGACGATGGTTGCATGAGATCTATCGCGCTTACAATCTCAGGAGCTAAGGAGATAACCGTGTATTATGGTATTCCAAAATAGCTCTTTTTAATGCTAAAATTAACACATGACAAAATCAAAACAATCAACGAATAAAGATTCGAAGGGTGCCATCAAACACCCACTCATTGTCCTAGCGGCTGACCATGCCGGCTACAAAGCCAAAGAAGCAGCCAAGTCCTTCCTTACAGCCGAAGGCTACAACGTTCTGGACGTCGGTGCACATGAACTCGTAGAAGGTGACGATTATCCTGTTTACATGACAGCAGCTGCCATGAAAGTGGCTGAGGACCTCACAGGTTCAACCAAGGCCGTTATCTTCGGTGGCTCAGGCCAAGGCGAGGCTATTGTGGCAAACCGTTTTCCTGGTGTCAGAGCTGTCGTCTGGTATGGTGGAAATGAAGAAGTCATAGAAT
>CAIPWS010000121.1 GCA_903868845.1 uncultured bacterium | reverse complement strand
TACCTTGTTTGACAATTACAAGCATTGCGAGAAAAGAAATAATAATATTTACTCGATTTTCTTTGTGATCTTTTGTAAAATCTTTGAAACTCATGCTCAGATGACTTGTTATACGTGTAGTCAACGTACCTATCATCTCCTCAAGACTTATAACTTTCTGAACTACGACTTGTGGAAGGTTTTCTTTCTTTGGTAGACGTTTTATGAGGTCGGCCAATGTCTGCTTTGCCTTCTCCAGCGTAAATTCAGGGTTTGGTACGAAAACAGGTTGCATTGGTCTGGATTGTGACTGTTCAAAAATCATTTTATCGCCAAATATTTCATTTATCTTTTTACTGGCATCTTTTATACGTTGATAAATCTTCAGGCGCTTCTCCAGATCATCCATGTCAGACTTTTCATCCTCGGTGATATTCAACTCTGGTAAAAGTGATTTTGATTTTATAAGCAATAAAGTCGATGCGACCAGAATGAAGTGAGCCGACTCCCCCATCGGCATATTGTCAAATTGCTTCACGTGAGCTATGAAGTCGTCTGTAACCTTGGCCAATGATATTTCATTTATGAAAAGTTTCTTCTTCTCAATGAGGTCTAGAAGTAAGTCGAGAGGACCTTCGAAGGATGTAGTTTTTTCGGTGAAGGACATAGACTATGTTGAAAGTGGAAAGTTAAAAGTGGAAAGGCCCAGGTTAAATGACACCGAGTGCTTCCTTGGCTTCTTCCAACTTTATCTGTGCAATTTTGTTGGCTTTCTTTGCGGCATCGGCTAGTACATTGATTACTATCTTCGTATCCTTTGCGAGTTCTGCACGTCTATCTCTCATAGGTTTTATGAATGCATCTATATCTTCCACAAGTGCGTCTTTCAATGCCTTGTACTTACCTTTATTTGCTTCATACAATGGCTTAAGTTCAGCTTCTGTCTTGAAGAGCTTGTGTATAGCGTAAACATTTGCTGGAATGCCTCCATTTTCTGGTCCACCAGAGTCAGTGACAATACTCATAACTGCCTTCGATATCTGCTCACGTGTAGCAAAAAGTGGAATAGTATTGCTGTACGACTTCGACATCTTACGGCCATCTATTCCAGGAACCGTGGCAACCGCATTCAAAATGAGCGGCTCAGGAAGTTTGAAAATTTCCTTTTTGAAAATGTGATTGAACTTCAAAGCAATGTCTCGTGCGTATTCGACATGTTGCTTTTGATCCTGACCAACTGGAACAACGTCAGTGTTGTATAGAAGAATGTCTGCAGCCATCAGGACTGGATAATTGAATGTACCTACGTTAATCTCTTTGTCCTTTGCTTCAGCATCCTTGAATGCGTGTGCACGCATGAGGTAAGGCATCGTCACTATGGTATCGAAAATCCAAGCAAGCTCGGTATGAGATGAAATGTCTGACTGTTTGAATATGGTGACTTTCTTTGGATCTAAACCGATAGCTAGAAAATCTAATACCAACTCTTCTGTAAGTTTACGCATTTCTGCGGGGTCTTGTATAAGATTTAGCGCATGATAGTCAGCTATGAAAAAGTAACATTCATATTCACCAGAATTTTGTAAATCGACGAACTGTTTCATGGCACCGAAATAATTTCCAATATGTGCTTGGCCAGTTGGCTTAACTCCTGAAAGCAAAATCTTTTTATTTTTTGATGATGATTTACCGAACATGGTTACAATAATAGCAGAAAATTCTCTTTTAAAGGAGTGGTCACGGACCCTTGGCTGCTTATTGACAGGTTAGTCTTAAACGTGTTATATTTTTAAAGGTTAAATAGTTTCTTACAAGGAGATATATGGCTAAAAAAGTTAGCGTAGCCGTTGTCCTGGGGATGTTGTTGCTGGTGGTAGTCGGAAAAAGTTCAGGTGACAGTTGTTGCACGTCGGCTATACCTGTATTGGAAGTTAGACAAGTCACCGTGACTGCCCGTAAGGTTGATCGGTTTGAACAAAACCGGTTGGTCTTGCAGATTACTGATGCGCCAGGATTGACGATGAACGTGGGACTGATTCCACGGGATGGTCAGACCAGCATCAATGACGAGCGTATCGTGGCCGGTACTAGGATTCTATACAGGGTTAATGATCGCTTTTCTGTCATCGGAGAAGCTACCATTCCCGGTTCTAGCAGTGTCAACAAAAGTGGAGGGCGAGGAGCTTTTTTCTACGGACAGTTTAAGTTCTGAGGACTCGACCTCGCACAGCAAACCTCTTGCAGTGCGAGGTTTGTTGTTTTTGATTGATTTTCAGCCTATTGACATATAGACATAGATATGATATACTTGTCAAGTAAAGCGGTTCTTTTAAAATCTTCATGGTTCACTATAGAAATTGGCCTATTAGAATTAACCCTAATACAGGTGTTGTAGGTCAAGACTGTAGTGAAACCATGAAAGGAATACAGAATGAACGTTAAAATAGAAATTCTTAGTGGAAACAGCAAAGGTAAATGCCTCAAAGATATTATTGAGGCAGCACTGAATCAGAAAAAGTTTGCTTCCTTCAATGAGTTTGCACAACTCGTTTCGAAGCACACAAAAAATTCAGTGCATGCTGAAGTCGAATGTCTCAGCCGAATCACTCGCGGACAAAGCAACAGGCTTGCACATGAACGTGCGAAGGTGTACGCCGAACTTCTCGACATTCCAGAAAAGAACTTGTTGGAACTTGCAGCCTTGGGCAATTTCCACAAGACAAGCAAGCCGATTATCCTCGGAGATGATACCGATGTTACAAGTATCGTCAAAAAATTGGCGCAGAAGCAGTCGGTTAGCCTCGAAGATCTCGTCAAGGAATTCCTCTACATGCAACATCAGTAAGCGTGTGTGGAATTAGACAGTGTGCGGTCAAAGGACTGCACACTGTTTTAATTTACAATACTTTGCTTTCTTGAATTGTTTGTGTAATATTAGTTTTGGAAAGGAGTTCTATGCATATTATAATACCGACAGAAAAAGAGTTGCGTAAGGCCTATAAACTGATGATTGCTCAAATAAAGGCGATGACGCCCGAAGAGCGATTTCAGTCTTTGGTCAAGGCTGGTATTTATACCAAAAAAGGTAAACTTACCAAGAAATATGCTGATTGGAAGAAGTGAACTCTGGTAATGTAGTTAGATACGACCACGGCCGTTGGGAAAGTCACCAGCGGCTTTTCCAATTTACATCCCCTCCCCTCTCAGTTTTTCTATAGCTTCGCGGGCTATGCGAGAAAGTTTACGTGGCATTTCGATGTTCAGTTTTACAAGGAAGTCGCCGCGACGGCCACGATCGTTTTGTACTCCATGATTTTTTATTCGTAGAATATCGCCATGATTTGAACCTTCTGGTATTTTCAATATAAGATCACCGTCAAGAGTTTTGACCGCCTGTTCACCACCGACGATAGCTGTCGTTAATCTTATACGTAACTCAGTCGTGAGATTATAACCATCACGATGTATGAATGCGTGTGGCTTCACGTGGACCTTCACGTACATATCACCAGATTCACCACCGGCAATAGCTTCACCCATACCACTTAGACGTATCATTTGCTCATCTTCTATACCAGCTGGTATTTTTGCGATAAGTTCTTGTTGACGTTCAAGCACACCTTCACCGTGGCAGGTCTGACATTTTTCTTTTGGAATTTGACCTTTGCCATGACACACATCACAGACACGAGTAGTTGTGTAGGTGCCCATTATTGAGCGACGTGTTTCATTTACTTTACCGTTTCCAGCACACGTATCACATGTCTTCATCGAGCTTCCAGGTTTTGCACCTGAGCCAGAACATGTCACACAGTTTGAAGCCTTCGTAACAACAATATTTTTCTCCACCCCGAAGATTGATTCCTCAAAGCTTATAACAATATCTACAGACACATCGCGACCTCTCTTTTGGCGGCCGCGGCCTCTGCCACGACCACCACCGAAGAAGTCACCAAAGATATCTCCAAGATCATATTCGACATTCGATCCACCACCTTGAGTGAAAGATGAAAAATCGAAGCCATTGAAATCCTGTGCATTGAATCCACCGAAACCTGATCCACCACCATAACCACCGGCGCCGCCACCCATACTTGGTCCAGCCGAACCAAATCTGTCGTACTGTGAACGCTTGGAATCATCTGACAACACAGAATAAGCCTCACTAGCCTCTTTGAATTTTTGAGCGCTAGCCGGATCATTTTTTGTTTTGTCTGGATGATGTTCGTGCGCGAGCTTCCTAAAAGCCTTTTTTATATCATCTTTTGAGGCGCCCTTATCGACACCAAGTGTATTGTAGTAGTCTTTCATGGGTATAAGTAGAAAGTTAAAAGTAAAAAGTTGAAGGTGGAAAGCTGTAACGCGCATTATACGAGTAAGTTGGTAGTAAGCGCAACCATAACATCCTTTTCTTTTGGATCACTTTCAGCTATGAGCAGTGCAAGCGCAACCAAAGCATTGTCATTAATTTTCTTTTCACCGTTTGGACGATTCAGTATTCCGTTTAAGCTCAGAAAAGAAATGAACAAGAATGAACCTATACGCTTATTACCATCTGAGAATGGATGATCTTTGATGATGAAGTACAGCAAATGAGCAGCCTTTTCTTCAAGGCTAGGATATAACTCATTACCACCAAACGTCTGGTATATTGTCTTAAGAATTCCCTGGAATGTTCCATCGCGTTCAGATGCGAATAATTCGCTAGCGGTATCATTTCTTGCTATATCTGCTCGAACATTATCTATTGCAGTTCTAACAAATGCATAATCGAAATGCATCTTTTCTTTATTTTTGCTTCTGATCAGTTTGAGCTCACCTTCATCATAATCTTTGAATATAGACCATGACTTTGTGTAGTCATGAACTACCGAAAGCATGCCGCTGATTTCGGTGGGGTTCAAACTATTACTTGCTAGACGTTTTTCTACCAGTCGTTGCATTACTGCAAACTTTTCATTCAGATCAGAAAGTATTTTGTCAGGAAGTTTCTTTATACGATCAGTATTTATCACAACACCCTTGATAAGGTATTCACGAAGGGTTTTTGTTGCCCAGATACGGAATTGAGTAGCTTGTTTGGAATTTACTCGGTAGCCGACAGCAATAATAGCGTCTAAGTTGTAAAATTCAATCTGACGCTTAACAGAGCGGTCTCCTTCAGTTTGAACTTGTTCCATTTTGGAACAAGTTGAACTACGCATTAATTCACCATCAGAATAAATATTACCAAGGTGTTTGATAATAGCTTGAGGATTTACATCAAAAAGCATAGCAATTTGTGCCTGTGTAGCCCAAATAGTCTCTTTATCTGTATCAGCACGAAGCTCGACACCGCCTTTTGAGCCTGTGTATATGATGAGTTTTCCGTTTAAGTTCTCAGTTTTTAATGATTTTTTGGTCATTGCGAATATTATATCATGCGTGTCAAGCGTGCCGCATAGATATATATGCGGCCGCTCTTCTATTCCTTGTTTTACAGACTATTTCTTCTCCTTGAACTCCGCATCCTTCACATTGTCTCCACTTGCATCTTGCGCCTTTTCTCTTTCCTCTTTTTCCTTTCCACTTTCCCCTTTTCCACTTTCGTCTTGTTTCATATACTGTCCAATCTTCTGAATCTCAGTCGACAAAGCTTCTGTAGTTGTTTTGATTGCATTCATATCTACAGGATTTGCATCCTTTGCACGCTTCAAGTCCGCAACCTTATCCTCAATAGTCTTGCGAAGATCCGCAGGAACTTTGTCGCCAGCATCCTTCAAAGCTTTTTCAGAAGTGTATATAAGTTGCTCAGCAATATTCTTTGCCTCAATACCCTCCTTCTTCGACTTATCCTCAGCTTCGTGAGTTGCAGCTTCTTTCTTCATCTTCTCAACCTCATCCTTGGAAAGACCAGAAGATGCAGTGATCTTGATAGAGTTGGCCTTGCCAGTAGTTTTGTCTTTAGCTGTGACACTCAATATTCCATTTGCATCTATATCGAAGCTAACTTCGACCTGTGGCGTACCACGAGGTGCTGGTGGAATACCATCGAGAATGAAACGTCCAAGCGATTTATTGTCTGAAGCCATTGCACGTTCACCTTGAGTAATATGGATCTCCACAGAAGTCTGATTGTCAGCCGCAGTAGAAAATACTTGAGATCGCTGAGTAGGAACAGTGGTGTTCTTCTCAATAAGCTTCGTAGCGACACCACCCATAGTCTCGATACCGAGTGAAAGTGGAATAACATCCAACAAGAGAACATCTTTCACATCACCACCCAAGATACCACCTTGAATAGCCGCACCCACCGCAACCACCTCGTCGGGATTCACACCCATGTGAGGATCTCTACCGAATAACTTTTTCACAGCTTCCTGCATAGCTGGCATACGTGTTTGTCCACCGACTAGCACGACTTCGTTGATCTCTCCTATTTTGAATGGAGAAGCATCCATAGCACGCTTCGATATCATGATTGCGCGATCTATAAATTCCTGACAGAGTTCCTCAAGCTTCGTGCGAGTCATTGTGACAAGAAGGTGCTTTGGTCCATCTGATCCAGAAGTGATGAAAGGAATATTTATCTCTGTCTGCATGGCAGTAGAGAGCTCTATCTTGGCTTTTTCTGCAGCCTCATCTAGTCTCTGAAGTGCAAGAGAATCCTTACGTAAGTCGATACCATTTTCCTTAACAAATCCATCGGCCAGCCACTGAACTATCTTGGCGTCTATATCACGACCACCCAGGTGTGAGTCGCCATCAGTTGATTTCACCTCGACGACGTCATCTCCAACCTCAAGCACTGAGATATCAAATGTACCTCCACCGAAGTCGAACACTGCTATCTTTTCATCTTTCTTTTTGTTAAATCCATAAGCGAGAGCTGCAGCAGTTGGTTCGTTTATGATGCGCTTCACATCGAGACCAGCAATCTTACCAGCATCCTTGGTAGCTTGACGTTGTGAGTCGTTGAAATAAGCCGGAACAGTGATGACTGCTTCAGTTATCTTCTCACCAAGACGTGTCTCGGCATCATTCTTGAGCTTTGTAAGAATCATCGCAGAGACTTCCTCTGGACGAAGCCACTTGTCCGCCATCTTCACTTCGATGCCGCCGTTTGAGGCTTTGCGAACTTCGAAAGAAACATTCTTGATATCTTTCTGAACATCGGCTTCATCAAAGTTATGACCCATGAAGCGTTTGATCTGGAAGATGGTATTCTTCGGATTTGTAACTGCCTGACGCTTTGCAAGAAGACCAACAAGTCTCTCACCTGTCTTCGACTGAGCAACGATAGATGCTGTCGTTCTCTGACCTTCGCTATTTTCTAAGACCTTCGGCACACCAGCCTCCATGACAGCCACGGCTGAGAAGGTTGTACCTAGGTCGATACCTATGATTTTTGACATAATAAATAATTAAGAATTAAAGTTAATAAAAACTAAAACTTAATTATTTGATGGTGCGCGGATCTTTATGCTAGTTAAAAAGTTACAAGTAGAAAATGGTGAAGTAATCTTCTTTTCTATAGTCCAATGATATGGAGAGACAAGCTCGGAAGAAGATGAAAGTGGAAAGGAAAAAGAGGAAAGAGAAAAGGCGCAAGATCCCGAAGATTCGTCGTGGGCGCGTGCAAGTGCCAAAATGGGTTCAGCTTTTATGATGCGACCCTTGAGTTCGCCGTTGACTTCATAGACTTCGAAAAATACACGCACAATCTGACCGTCTTTTGAACGGATAATCTTCTCGAATATGCCCTTCTGATTGTTGTGGCTCTGGATAAGCATATATTTGATGACCTGTATTATACCAGACATGGCATTTGATAGGTATTGACAAGAATAGGCTAGTATGCTATATTAGTATCAGATGAGCAAGTTTAGGACCTACAACCCACAAGCGGTCTCTTACTCCCTGAGACCCTCCTAAACCTCCCACCGCACATCACTTGGAGCGCGCCTGTTGCAAAACCGGTGCGCTTCTTCTTTTGTATAAAATGTTGGCTGAATTTGCATAGTTGACAAGAATATAATAGTGCGTTACTATGGTTATTGGAAGGCTTCCAGGTTAAGTCGGTACCGCAGTAC
>CAIPWS010000120.1 GCA_903868845.1 uncultured bacterium | reverse complement strand
TCCCACGCGTGATCGCAAATTTACCTAGAAGTTCCCCGCTTGAAGTAAAGAAATCGTGGACGACTTCAGGATCAAAGCGAAATAGTATAGGTTTTAGAAGTAGTTTATAGAACATAAGCATGTATAATATATCACATGGACCAACTTCCTAACATTGCCGGCTGGATCGTTAATTTCGGAACCACCCACTACTATTTAGTTTATATAGTTATTGCGATTATTGCTTGTGCAGAAGGTCCTTGGATTTCACTCATACTCGGTGTTGTTCTTCGCCTCGGTTTTCTTTATTTTTGGCCAATATATATCGCTCTTATGGTTGGTGACCTAGTTGGCGATGTTATCTGGTATTACATAGGTCGCAGATATGGCCATTCATTTATCGGCAAACATGGTCACCGTTTCAATATAACTGAAGCCAGTGTTGAACGCCTCACTCGACTTTTTCATAAACATAAACACCTTGTTCTCTTTCTCTCGAAGATTTCAAATGGTATGGGATTTGCGCTTGTCACGCTAATGACAGCTGGTATGGTCAAAATTCCATTTGGCAGATATATAGTTGTTAATGCAGTCGGTCAACTAGTCTGGACAGGTTTCCTTATCGGCATAGGATTCTTTTTCAGTAGTTTGTACATTACCGTCGACAACGTTCTTGGTAAAATATCGATTACCGCTGTAATAATAGATCTCCTTTTCCTAGCATATCGATATTATACATATTTAAAAAATAAGGCCGTGAATCTATAATCTTGCGCGACTTTATAATCAATTCTATGATTTCCATCATCATCCCAACATATAATGAAGAAAAGTATCTCAGCAAGACGCTGGAACGCCTAAAATCTTTTACGCTTCCACACGAACTAATTATCACTGACGATAAAAGTCTAGACGGTACGGTTGCTATAGCGAAACAATATACCGACAAGGTTCTTGTGCCAGTGGCCAAACATGCAACTATCGGCGCCAACAGAAATGAGGGCGTCAGGGCTTCTAAGGGAGATTTTCTTGTCTTTATGGATAGTAGCTGTTATGTTGAGAATCCCGACGCTTTCTTCACTCATGCCCTCGCTGATTTTAGTGCTGATCCAAAGCTAGTTGGCCTCACCGGTAAACTCAGTGTATACCCTGAACTTGAAACCTGGGGCGACCAGCTTATGTATTTGATATTCAACCTTACTCACCACATAAAAAACAATATTCTGCATACAGGAGAATCATCCGGTAAGTTTCAAATGATAAAACGTGAAGCTTTTGAAAAAGTAAACGGGATCCGCGAGGATCTGGTCACAGGTGAAGACGCTGATCTGTTCTATCGTTTATCAAAAGTCGGCAGAACTTTGTATGATGGAAAATTAGTTATATTTCATAGCGGCCGTCGTGCTCATGCGGTTGGTTGGATAAAACTTCTTTCGATCTGGATGATAAATCGCTTTTGGATGACGGCATTCGGCACATCTAAAACAAAAAACTGGGAGCGCTGGTGGGAAAAAGTCCCTCGTTCAGCAAAAGACAGATCATGAAAATCTCACTTATCATACCTGCATATAACGAAGAACAGCTGATCAAAGAATGTCTCGAATTCGCCGTGCGTAATTCTCGCGGAAAATTCCACGAGATCATAGTTGTTGATAATGCGAGCACCGATAGGACGAGGGAAATTGCTGAGAGCGTACATGGAGTCCGGGTTGTATATGAGCCTCGCAAAGGTCTAACCAAAGCTCGTCAACGAGGACTAGATGAAGCAACTGGCGATATTATCGCCTATATCGATGCTGATACTCGTCTACCAGCTCACTGGATACAAAAGGTAGAAGACATATTCGTGCATCGCCCTGAAGTCGTATGCTTGAGCGGACCCTATCGTTATCATGATGGCATTGTATGGAAAAATACGATCATGCACGC
>CAIPWS010000119.1 GCA_903868845.1 uncultured bacterium | reverse complement strand
TCCATTGTATTGAGATGATGTCTCACGACGACGGCCACCAATATTTGGTTCGTATATGGCTATTATTTTCTTGTCATAGACCTCGCGCAAAGTTTCCAGAATTGAAGCAGCTTTTTCTGGTGTTGGAGCATGACAATCGAAAACAGTAACATTATTTTTCCTTCCGACAATACTGTCACCATCTAGGCGCTTTTCGAAACGACGTTTAATACCTTTGAAATCCTGGATAGCTTCAATGATTTTGTCAGCAGGAATGCCTATATTCAGAGCCATAGCGAAACATCCTGTGATATTTTCTGCGTTGAAAGTTCCAAGCATTGGAGTACGCAGTTTATAAGTTTGAGGTTTTGCTTTGGAATTATCGGTGATCTTGAACTCAAGTCCTGTTTTGGTATTTTCTATGTCATGAAAATAATAGTTGGCCTCAGTTGTTTTTCCGTAAGTGATTATATTTCTTTTGGCTAATTTTTTTGCAGTTGTGCCTACTGCTTCAGCGATGACCTTCTTTACACCACGATCATCGTTACACATGACTATGAGTCCAGGTTCTGGCATACCTTTCACCATCTTTTCGAAGGCTTCGAAATATTGTCTTTCTGTTGGATATAGATCTGCATGATCCCAAGAAACAGAGGTGAGCATGAGGTGAGTTGGATGATAATAAACAAATTTTGGACGCTTATCATATATAGCCACTTGGTATTCATCTCCTTCGACTACGCTCCAATCCGATTTGGCCAAGACGCCCGTTGGATGTGAGAGTGAAAGTCCACCAGTGAAATAACTAGGATTCATGCCGGCTTGAACTAGGATAAACGAAAGAAGAGCAGATGAAGTTGTTTTGCCCCAAGTTCCTGCTGTGACTATGGAATTTTTTTGTATGAAATATTTCTCGAGTATCTCGGCGTATGGATAGAATGGAATATTATTTTCTTTTGCGTATATTACCTCTGGATTTGAAAGGCTAGTACCAATGCCTCCAACAATAATAATATCTGGTTTGCCACATTCTTTTATTTTTTCTGGATGCCAACCAGCATGGTATTTTATGTGGTGTTCATCCAAATAAGTAGAAACAGGAGGATAAAATCCTTTGTCACTTCCAGTAACTCTGACACCTTGTTCATGAAAAGCTATAGCCAATGCACTAGTAGCCACACCGCAAATACCAATAATGTGAATATGTTTAGGTAATGCAGAATCTACTTTCTTTGTAAGCTTTTTAGTCATGTTTATATCTTAGCAGAAGCAAGGATTTTCTTCACTTCTCCTAGGTCTGTTTGCCAAGCCTTACCATCGAACCATTCTAAGCCCTCGAATTGGAGCTTATAGGTGTCAGTAGGGCGCTGAAGTGAGCCGAGATATACATATTTGAAGTTTGCTTCTTTGGCATGCTTGATCAACATGGTCATCATTATCAAACCCATATCCTTCGAAGCTTTGTCCAGGTCGTAGAAAGGGAATGAGTAATGGATGATGTCTTCATTTATATAACATATAGAAAATCCCAAAGCATGTGGCTCAAATGGAGTCCCAGACAAACCAGTTTTGTACATGAGAAGAGTTGTGAAGTTACTTCTCTTTTCATCTGTCAGCATCTCCTTTATCTTCTGTGCACTCATGACTTTGTCACCAAACTTTTTTGTATAAAAGTCCTTGGCAAGTTTGCCGATAGAGAAGTCATAACCATTCATAGGTAATGGAACTGCAGCCATATCAAATTCTCCCTTTTTCAAGATACGTCTATTTTCGCTAGTCATATTAAAATGGCTTAGATCTATACGTATGCTTCTTGTTTGCTGCATCACACCTTTACCAAGGCGTGTAAATACATAACCATCAGCATACATCTTACTCACGTTTTTGGGTGTGAGGTCGGTGAGTGTATTTTGGTTCCAGGATAAATAGTTTGTCATTGGATTATTAGCATCCATTTCATGAGTTTCTAATGCAGCGCCAACCAGAAACCGAACACGACGAACATGAAATGAACGACCCAGAAACGCATCACAGTTTTTTCTTCACTCCAACCTAGAAGTTCGAAATGGTGATGCAAAGGCGCCATCTTGAAGATGCGACGACCAAAAGCATATCGTGATCCGACCTGTGCTACTACTGAAAGTGCTTCTATGTAAAACATAAATCCGAAGAAGAAAAGAGTAGCCACTTCACCTATAGCCATGGCATTCACAGCGAGCAAGGCACCAAGACCCAAGGATCCCACATCTCCCATCATAAATCTCGCGGGTTTTATATTGAAATATGTATAAGTGGCCAAAGCTCCGACGACTGTAGCATTCAAGATAGCTATTTCTCCGAAACCATTTATCCAGCTCATGAGGGTAAGTGCACTGAAAGTTATAAGCAGCATACCTCCAGCCAAACCATCCATACCGTCGGCTATATTGACGGCATTTGCTGTAAACATGACGATGAAAACGATGGTAGGCACGATGAACCAGCCGGCATTTACACTATAGTCAAAAGGAAAATAAATATAATGCCATGCAGGGCCGAGCTTGGTATATATCCACCATGCAGTTACGGAACCAGCTATAAATTGGAGTATCAGTTTCTCATGAACGAATACACCACGTTTCGTCTGAGAACCGAACCAAACAGATATACGTTTGAATGCTGTCCAAGGCAATGTGACGAGATACCAAACGCGCATTTTCCATTCGCTGTGAACACTTATAAGCTTGATAACATGACCTATTTTTCTAGATTGTCTTTCGGATCCGTAAATACCAAGAAGGTCGTCGATAGCACCCAAAGCTGCAGAAATAAGCATGACGCCGATAGGAACGAAGGTGAAATTACGAGACCAATTGAAGAAATATGTTATGACAGCGACAGTGATGATGACAAGCAAACCACCCATGATAGGGGTATTGGCTTTGTAGGCGTGAGATCCGAGCTTTACTAGTTCAGTCT
>CAIPWS010000118.1 GCA_903868845.1 uncultured bacterium | reverse complement strand
GTATTAGTAATGAAGTCGATTATTTTTGTCTCTTGTTCGAGTATATGCTTTCCTTGATATCTAGGCTCCACGCAAGATCTTTGAGTCTGCTATCGGCTATCTTCGGTACAGTTATAGAGGCATAATTTTTGGCATCTCTAACAGCTGTTGCAGTATCGATTGGTTGTGGCTTATTTTCCTTTTTCCAGACATATAGTTTGTTGCCGAAGAAATATTTGAATGCCGATTCGAAGACATTGATGAGGGGTCGGTTATTTACTTTATAGAAAGCGAGGGCAGCAGATACTGTCATGATGATTATGATAGGAACCAGGGATATGAACAAATTGTTCACAAATATATATACAACAAAAGATAGTCCCCCACCTCCAGCAATAAAGATAAACTGCTTCAGCGTAAGCGGGCCGAAGATTTTGTCCTCAACTTCGATGAATTGCGGTACTTGAAAGCGCATTACCTATAGTATACCTTACATTTTGCACAAAATAGCTGTAGATATCTGTTTTTACTCGACAGGTTCACGGTATAGGTCGGCACCAGATGGTTTTGGTGGCTGAGGCATAGGTTTAGGAATTGCTTGAGTTTTTTGTTCGATAGTTACAACTGGGCCAGACAAGAGGTGGTCAATGAGTGGCTCGGTATAGTTTGGTGTTGCCGGGGTTGGATTTTCAATACTATCAAGTATATCTTGCTTGCTCTCCATATTTCCGCTCCCTTGATCAACAGAACTATCTGTTGATTGCTCCATATCAAATCCACCGATGCGCTCGAGATCAGAGAGGGTTTTTGGTTTCTCGTCTGGTATACCACCCACATCCTCTTCTATTGCTCTCATCGAAGACCTTATCTTGTCGAATATCTCTTTGTTTATCTCGGTAGCAATGGCGCTCGCAGTTGCGGTATCTACACCTGTTGAACCTGAGAAATTCCTGACGAAATCCTTCGAAGGAGAGAGCCCGAGCATAATCAATCCGACGAGATCAACTAACTCCCCTTCTTGATCGATGTGGAGGCTATGCTTCTTGGCGATCATCACGATAGCATCATGCATTGACGCAGAAGTTACTGCCTTTTGCACCTCTGCAGGCAGTTTTTCAAATTGAGCTTGTATTTCTTCTGCTGTGAATTGACGTGTCATGTGAGTGGTTGATTATGTGGTTGGTGTTGGTGGTTTAGGTTTAACGTCACTTGATCCCTTGTCTTCTTTTTTAGTAGCCGCTTTGAGGTCATCATCTAATTTGCTCCATCGGTCGGCTTCCTCTTGTTCTTTCGCTGCCCTGATCTTTTGTTCGCGAGCCGCTTTTTCCGCGTCGTATTGATCCTTGTCCTTTTTCATCTTGGCGATTAAATCTGATTTTTGTTTTTCCTTAGCGACTTTTCCCGCTTTTAATTGATCCAATATTGTCTGAGCTGCTGCCATAGACGACGTCTGTGTCGCCGTCGAGACTTTGTTGCCCATCGTTAAATTGTTTGTTCTCTCTATAGAAGCGATCTCATCTTTATGTTTAGCCACCTCTTTGGTTTGAGTCTCGATGGTTTCGTCTAGGTCAGTTACCGCTTCCGTCAGTTTTTCTAGTTCAGCACTGTCGGCTTTCACTACCACAGTATTGGCCTCAGCCGCTCGTTTCTCCGTATCCTTTGCTTCTTTTGCGTCATCGATCTTTTGTTGTTTGTCCTTTTGCTTCTTCATTGTGTCGGCAGCATTGCGTCCAGACATGTTGATGCCGATGACTCGAGAAGCTGCTTCGTTTGTTTTTGCGGCATTAGTTAGGAACTCAGATGCTTTGCTTTGTTGCTTAGGGAATGGGCCACTACCACTAAACTGTTCATGATTTGCCGCACCCTTCATCATTCTACTCATAATAGTTTCTTGAGTATTCTCATAGTACTCTTCTGCATCGAGTTTAGCTTTTTCTTTTGCGCGCATTAGAGCAGTCTTATTGTCACTATCCTTTACCGTGTCGTCATAACGGCTTGCATCAGGTGTGGAAAGTTTCTTGTACATAGCCTCGTATTCTTTTTGTTTAGCCTCTTGAACATCCTTGAAGCCACCCTTCTTTTGTCCAAAGCCGAAGTTAGCGATCTTGTCAGATTGTTTTGTTAGAAGGCCACCGATAAGAGGAGATTTTGCGGTCCATCCACGCAAAGTTTCACTGTTACTTGCAATATGCGCCATGCGACCGAGCGTATTTCTGCCTGTTGCAGCCCCAACACTTTTGAATATGCCGTGAGCGCCGAATTTCTTGGTATCGATCCAATCGGTAGCTATGCCGCCCATGGTCAAGCCAACTACGAGTGGCATGTTGAGTAGGAAGATGATGAAGAAGTCGTTGATGGCTAGAATGATGTAGTTGACTGGGATGAATGTTGAATCAGCCAGAGCACCACTCGAAGCCTGGCTTGTACTTGGATTAGTAAATACCGTACTCGAAGAAAGAACCTGTAGTGCTGCATAGAGTAGCAATAAATAAACAGGCATGAAAATAAGTTGAGATTTGAGCTGTTTGGTGAATTTTCCTGCCTCGTCTTTTAATCCTGGTATGACCCATGAAGCAAACCATATTGGTGAAAAGGCCAAGAGTAAGACAAGTACGATCAACCTAATCATGAATGCTAATGAGGCAAGCACAAAAGATACACTTATTGTAAACATGATAATTACACCAATGATGCTTTGCAGTACGATTTTGACCGGGGAGCCAATCCCACTACTGTCAGTTGAGGTTGCTGTGTTAAAACTAGAGGCACCCTGACCGTAATCGTTATATATCATTTGTGGACTCAGTGCGTTCATGAATATGGCTGACATGCCACCCTGCGTGCCAGTGTACATTTGAGAGACGATGGTACAGGTATTATATGAAGATGCTGTTCCTGTTGTTGTGTTTAATTGACAGTTTGACGAAATGGGGGCGGTAGTTGGTGATTGAGTTGATTGATTTACGATGCCATTATAGAGAGCAAGCGATACGACATTCGATGCATCAATGAGCATGCTGGTTATGAAGAAGCTAAAGTTAATGAGCACGCCGACAATGACGATATTTTTAATGAGTGTTCCTACGCCACCAACAGTGTCAAACCCCAAAATGATCTTGAAAGAAGCATACAAAAGCATGAATATGATGAATATTCCAGTGATATCGCGTATGGTTTGCCATACCAGATATACACCTTGTGTATTGTCGACGAAGTCTTTGATGTTTAACGTCATCGTTATCGAAACGTTAAGTAAGGCTCCCGACAGATAGACCATAGTCGACGCAAGCTGAAGCACAATATTCGATAAGAATGCCAAGATCAAACTTACTGG
>CAIPWS010000117.1 GCA_903868845.1 uncultured bacterium | reverse complement strand
GTCCTAGTCCAATCCAAAGATCCAAGTGAATTGGCACACGCTATCTCCTACATGATAGAGCATCCAGTTTTGGCTAGACAATATGGTGCAGCACTTAGAGAAAATGTTTCGAGTAAGTTTGAGCTTGAGAAAATGATCGCTTCTATTGTGGCCCTATAAACTCATTCTTCGCAACATCTTTGTGAACTGGACGTGAATAACGTCGCATAGACATAAGTAGACCCAAAGCCAAAAACTCAGTAACCAAGTGTGTGCCACCATAACTCATGAGTGGCAAAGGTGTTCCTGTGACCGGAAGTAAGTGAATATTCATACCAACATTGACTGTGATATGCACGATGAAAAAGACGGCAACACCCGCACCATAAAGAATCTCAAAGTTTGTAGCACCTCTTGAAGCATGACGTATAACTCTCCATATGATGATTCCATATAAAGAAAATAGTATAAGTACCCCAACAAACCCCCATTCTTCAGCGAATGCGGCAAAGATAAAGTCTGTCTGATATTCTGGTAAGAACTTCAGACGTGACTGTGTACCATAACCGAGACCTTTACCCAAAACACCACCAGATCCGACGGCTATAGTCGACTGATAAGCGTTGTAGCCAGCGCCATGTATATCTGCCAAAGGGTTTATGAAGTTCCTTATGCGGTTTTTCTGATACTCCTTGAAACCAAAGCTCCAGAGTAGAGACATGACTATACAAGCAAGTGCAGCCATCACCAAAAGATGCTTCTTAGATATTCCAGAAACCATAACCATTCCAAGCCAGATAAAAAATATAATCATGGCAGAACCAAGATCGGGGTGAACTATGACGAGTGCAAATAGTATAAATGCGTAAACTCCAGATATTATGAGGTGACGGAAATTTGCTATCTCTATATGACGCCTAGAAAAGTATTTCGCTAAAACAACGATGAGTATAAGCTTTGCGAAGTCCGATGGCTGAAATGAAAACAATCCGAAAGAAAACCATGACGATGCTCCGTGAGATATTTTACCGACAAGAAACAGTCCGGCGAGCAGTACGCAGATGATTATGAAAATAGTCGTCAATACTCTAGTCGATCTGAGAAATCGAACATCGATACGACTAACGATGAAAAACACAGCAAGTGCTATAACAACCCAGACCAGTTGATGTAGAGCAAAAGAGTTGTCCCCTGTAAATGAATACATGGTCATGATACCACCAGCCAATATGGGTATACATGCTCCAACAAGCCACCAGTCTATGCCGGTGCGCGAGTCAGAACCGCTGACGCGGTAATTATTCATTTTCCCTACTTTTGCTATCAATCTTTCCATAGGCCTATTTTGCCACAGGAAGCACTTCTATGGAAATGACTTTTCCGTTACGATTTTCAGGCCATGTGAATGGTGCTTGGACTGAACCGAGACCAGCTATACCATCTAAAATAGTTTTGGAGAAACCGACTATGTTCGAATTTGCATCAGAGAGAGCAACGTAGACTGACATGCCACCAATAGGCTTCACATTATTATTTTTTAGAGTGACAAGAAGTGATGATCCCGAGGAATCCTCAGTATAATCCTTAGTTCCTATAGAGAGTGACGAAAGTGTATCTGTCGCCTCATACCAATCTGGAGATCCGGTAAATTCGAAGAAGGCTTTGTAAGGAACTCTCTTCCCTACAGGTACGGGGCCGAGGAATGCCAAGGTATTTCTGTGTGGAGGAATGTTTACGTATCCTGGCACATCGACTATAGCCTCACCATTTACATCATAAAGTATGAAATGATACGGTACATTTCTTGCTGTACCATTATTATTCGGATTTGTAATATATGCAGCCACATTGTATGAACCGACTGCCAACTGCTCAAAACTTGTCCAAGAAACTATGGGTGCCAGGAAAGCACTAGGACAAAGTCTCTGGCATGAACCACCACAATCGACACCAGTCTCATCGCCATTCAAGATATTATCGAAACAAGTTGGCGCCTTGTACAGATTTATGAAAAGCTCATAACCGACAATAGCCAAAATGACGACAGTCAACGTGCCTCCGTATATTATTCTCCTTTTACTTGACCATGATGACATATTATTTTATTTGAGTGGAAGTTGATGTGAACTGCGATATATTTTGAACCATAACTGAGGATGTGGCATAAGCACCCTGATCTACATTCCTGTGACCATATCGTATGAATAATGCGGTAAACCCTAAGATAGATATTACTGGAACCAATATTCCTAAACAGAAGAATAGTGCGAACCAAGCGTTTGGTGTTTTTATAGTTGAAGGATCTTGACGTGTCGCCTTGAGTGAAATGTATATATTGTACATAGCTATCAATGCTAACGGCATAAATATACCATTTGAAATAAGTCTGGTGACCATGCCAATTATGCTACCAAAAGTAGTGGTAACTGCTTTTCCGTTCGCAATAGCCTCATACAAAGGCATACCAAATATAAAACTAAGCAAATAGGACAAAGCTGTCAGGGTGAGAGAGAATATGACAAATACGATTCCTATCGTAAATATTTTCCCGAAGACAGCAGACCATCTCCCCTTCACAAGACTATAACTTTCTACTAGTGCTCCGAAACTTTTTTTACCATCTATCACAAAGGCAAATATAGCAAAAGAGATATAAAAACTTATTATGATACCCGGAATTATAAACAATGAATAAGCACCTATAGAGATCAAGACAATGATTATGTTTAAAAGTAGCATCGATCCAAACATTGCAAAACCAAGACTGTACTGAGAATTTATAGTTACAACTGCACCTGGTTCACTTTGCAGTCTGTGAATAGCATTCAACAAGGCCGGAATCATGGCTATAGAAAAAACTATACTAGCAATATAGACCAGTATGCCCAATATGATAAATGCTGGAGCCTTAGTAAGTATGAGTAATTGTCCTACTATACCTATAATAGATGGAAATACTGCCACTGGTACTATCACTTTACAATTGCTTTTAAATAGAGTCCATCCTTTCTGGATGAGAACTATCGGTCCTTCTAGTGTATTCATGGCCGTATTATCCCACAAAACACAAAAACCGGCCAATGCCGGTCTTTTGCTAAAAATTTTATATAGATGAAACTTTTATAAGTTTCTTGAACCCTATGTTCTGGCGACAAGCTACTTTCGCCCTTTCGGACTATCATCGCCGCAACTACGTTTCACTTCCGTGTTCGGAATGAGAACGGGTGGTGCCATAGCGCCAAATCACCAGAACGCAGGGTTCAAACCGCGTATTCATACTTCAAGTTGACGCACCACGAATGAGGAACGAATGTCTTATTCGTTTTCCATTTGTTGTGCGTGGGTAAATAATGCACTAAATATACAAGCGACTCGCAGAGTTCCTAACAGGATCGACGGATTAGTACTTCTCGGCTCAACATCTTACGATGCGTACACCTAAAGCCTATCAACGTGATCATCTCTCACGGGTCTCAACGATACCTAATCTTGGGGCCGGCTTCGCACTTATATGCTTTCAGTGCTTATCCGATCCAGACATAGCTACCCTACGGTGCCGTTGGCACGACAGCAGGTAGACCAGAGGTCTGTTCAACTCGGTCCTCTCGTACTAGAGTCAATTCCCCTCAAGTATCAACGCCTACAGTAGATAGGAGACCAACCTGTCTCACGCATGTTATCAATGATTACTCATTGCATTGGACTATAGCTTCATCCGAATAAATTCAGACTGTCGATGTTTAGTCTCTACGGGTAAGGGAGCGCAGCGAACACTTATGCCGAGTCTGCGAGGCCTCTTCCCTCGGTATTATCCTTTACAGGATTCCACCGATATAAATCGACTTGTTCACTTGCCACTTGCAGCTTTTAACTTGCAACTGACTTATGACCGCCGTGATATGATTGTTCCTTCCTTTCTCAATTATTAGACATACTAAGACTCTTCGCCAGATTTTACTCTGGCAAAAATTTCTCTCGAAGTGATTCAGACTGTTAAACAGTCAATGTGACTTCTGCACATATTCTTTTTGATATTATGAACTTTTACTCTTCATTCATATATCTTCGATGGTCATTCCATTGATTGCTCAACGGTCTGAACCCAGCTCGCGTACCACTTTAATTGGCGAACAGCCAAACCTTTGGGAGCTTCTCCACCCCCAGGATGTGGTGAGCCGACATCGAGGTGCCGAACTCCGCCGTCGATATGAACTCTTAGGCGGAACTAGCCT